>JBGSIK010000031.1:0-4825 GCA_041742575.1 Candidatus Krumholzibacteriia bacterium | reverse complement strand
GGATGACGCGCGCCGAGATATCGGCGTAGGAGATGTTGTCGGAGTCGTCGTAGGAGAGCTGCACCCGTTCCTGCTCTCCATCGATGAGCATCGTCCAGGGGAAGTCGACGCCGAGGAGCCTCATGATCTGGGTGACGAGATCCTGCACGGAGAGCCCATGCGCGGCCAGACGGTCGCGGTATATGGAAATCACCATCTCGTGCTGCTGCATCCGCTCGTATTGCGAGCCGGTGGTGACGCGCGCGTTGCGTACGCGCCGGTTCCGCTCGACGCGGGCAAGGGTGGTCTCGGTGATCTCGTTCAGCTTCTTGGAATTGTAGCCGGTGATCTTGACCAGCGAATTGAGCGCCGAACCCGCGAAAGGCCCTTTGAAGTACGGCCGGTCCGAGAATCCGCGTATGAACACGGTCGCCCCTCCGGTCTGGTCGGCTTTCTCGATGAGAAGCGCGCGGTAGTATAGGGGCACTTCCGTCTTCAGCATCTCTTTCTCGAACTCGACGCGGATGAACGCCTGGTTGCCCCACGTCCGAGCGGTCATGCGGGCGCCTTCGGGCACCGGCGCGAGCTGCCGTTCGAACTCGAACAGCGTCTGCGATGTGAGCTCGATGTCCGTCCCCGACGGCATCTCGAGGTAGAGAAAAAGCTCCTCCTCGTTGGGGAACTGCCAGAATCCGCCCTTGAGCACCTTGGTGTCGTACACATGCCAGCCCCAAACGAAAAGGCCCGCCATGAGCGGGAGCACCACCCAGGCGACCTTGTGCTTGATATAAAAAATCCGCTCCAGAAACGGCGGCCGGCCTTCCAGATCGGGGACTTCTTCGACGAAGCTCGCGAGCTGGTCCGCGTCGACCACGTCGTCGGGCCCGTCCGGAGCGCGGCGGACTTCCGGCCTCGCCCACCATCTCTCGAGCATCATCGGCACCCAGCCGTAGGCTACGAAAATCGACGCCACCAGCGCGGTGCCCACCGACACCGCGAGCGGCACGTAGTACAACGACAGCCGACCGGACAGGAACACGAACGACGCGAAGGTCACCACCGTGGTGAGTGTGGTTGCGAGGATGGGTAACAACACTTCACGCGTCGCTTCGATGATGGTGCGCGTCGCCACCTCGAGCCTCGCCCGTCGTGAGAGCGCGGCCCCTTCGGATTTCTCCGTCAGCTCCATTTTACGGTGCACCGAGTCGAGCACCAGGATGCTGTTGTTGAGAATCAAGCCGAAGCACGCGGTGAGGCCGCTGATGGTGATGAAGTTGACCGATATCTTCAAGAAATAGAAGAGGCTGAGCGAAATGAACTCGGCAAAGATGATCGAGGCCGCGACCACCGTGGTGAGCTTTATCTGCCTGAGCGTGGCGGCCAGAAAGAGGAACAGGATGCCGAGGATGATGAACGAGCGGTACACGAGCTCACGCAGCTTGTCCTCGAGCTCTTTCCCCTGGTCCTCGTCGATGTGGAAACTCACCGCGAAGGGCAGATTGCTCTGAATCGCGGGGAGGCTTCGTCGAAGCGTCCGGCTCACGGTAACCGTGCTGGCGCCGCTTCGCTTGTCCACCGTGATCTGGACCACGTTTCTGCCGTTGGCGCGCACGAAGTACACGGGGTCCTCGAAGTCCCGGCGCACTTCCCCCAGCATGTCCAGCGTGAACGTTTGCCCGCCCCTTCTCGCCACTACCGCCCTTTCCAGCTTCTCGATCTTCACCGGCTCGCGCACCGCGACCAGCTTCTCCGTCCCCGACTCGTCGACCACGCCGGCGCCGGTGAAGTCATCCATGCGATCGACGGCGGCGAACACCTCACCGGCGGTGATGCCATAGAGTTCGAGCCTGCTCCGGTCCAGAACGATCTTCACCAGCGGCTGCGCGCCTCCCATCACCGTCGCATCGGCCGTGCCTTCCAGCGCGAGCAGCTGCGGCACCACCCATCTTTCGGCGAGCTCACGCAGCTCGTTGGGACTGAGGTCGGATTCGAGACTGAAGGTGAAGAAATCCTCGGTCCGGAACTCCTCGGGCACGTACGGCACGACCAGTGGCTGGTTGGCGCCGAGGGGGAGATTGCGCCGCACGCTGCCCAGCTGTTCGTTCAGGTCCAGCCGGGCGAAATCGAGGTCGACCTCCCGCCGGAACGAAATGGTCACGGAGGAATAGGCAGGCCAGCTGCGCGATTCGATCTTCTCCACGCCGTGAACGTTACGCGCCGCTTCTTCCACCGGTATGGTGATGGAACGCTGTATGGCCTGCGGGGACGCGCCGTTCCAGCGCGTTTGCACGGTGAGCGTGGGCAGGTCGACCTCGGGCATGGCCTCGATCTGGAGCCGCGGCAGCGAGTAGGCGCCCAGCATCACGAACACGGCGAAGATCATCCACGTGACCACCGGGTGCCGGACGAAGAAGCTTGCCATGCTCAAGACCTCCGGATCCGGTGCAAGAGCATGTAGAGCACGGGCGTGTAGAACAGGGTGACGATGGTCGTGAGCGTGAGACCGCCGATAATGGTGAGGGCAAGCGGCCGCTGCAGCTGTTCACCGCCGCCGAGTCCGATGGCCATGGGCACCATCGCCAGGATGGCGGTCATGCTGTTCATGACGATCGGCCGCACCCGCAGTTCGCTCGCCCGCAGGATGGCCGCGTAACCTTCCATCCCTTCGTTCCTCAACCGCCGGATGGTGTCCACCTTGACGATGGAGTCGTTGACCGCGATTCCCACCAGCGCCACCATGCCGATTAGGGAGATAATGTTGACGGTGTTTCCGGTCAACACCATCGCCAGCACCGCCCCTGCGGCCCCCACCGGGAGGATGGCCGCGATGATGAGCGGGTCCACGAACGATTCGTACTGCGCGGCGAGGATCATGTACACCAGCACCACCGCCAGGAGCATCGCCCACAGTAGGTCGTGGAAGCTCTTGACCATGACGTTTTGCTCGCCGCCCTGCACGATACGAACGTCCGGGGGGAGATCGAGAGAGGCCACGATCTCGTCGCATTCTCTCCACGCCGCGTCCGGAGATTTCTCGCGGAGGTCGCCGGAGATCGTGACCATCCGGCGCTGGTTGCTGCGCGTGAGCTGCCGCACCGGCCGCTCCTCGCCGAGACCGAGGAAATTGCGTATGGGCACGGTCTCGCCGCCCGAAAGCTCCACCGGCGAATCGAGGACACCGGCGAGGTCACGGCGCTGTTCGCGCGGGAAACGCACCGAGATGTCGATTCGCTTCTCCACCTCATTGAAGGTCGTCGCCTCGACCCCCGCGATCCGGTTGCGGAGATCGCGGGCAACCCGGCCGGGGTCGAGGCCCGCCCGCAGGATCTCCTCGGAGTCGAGCCGCACCACGACGTTGGGGGATCCGAGCACGCGGTCCATCTGGAGGTCCTTGAGGTGTTGCGAGCGCGCCAGGCGATCCATGATTTCACCGGCCACGTTCACCGCTTCGAGCGGGTCGTCGGCAACCACACCGAGCGTGAACGCCGCTTCCCCGGTGGAGAGGACTTCGGCGAGCCCGACACCCTCCTGCCGGAAGGCGTAACGCACATCGGGTGTGGCTTTGAGCCGGGCGGCCAGTTCCTCCTGGATCCGACCCGCCTCGCGGTGGGAGTGCCGACCCGATTTCATGATGATCCGCATCCGGGCGGTATTGGACGCGGTGTATTCGTTGAGGGCGGCCACGCTGCGCTCGGTGGTGCCGACCTGTGCGAACACCCGCGACACCGCAGGATCGCTCTCGATCCATTCCGCCAGAGCGGACACCGCCGGCGTCGTCTCCTCCAGCGGCGTGCCGTCCGGATACTCGACATCCAGCCGGATGTCTCCGCCCGTGCGCGCGGGCATGAAGCTCCGGTCGATGGTCAGGGACAGGAGCGCGACCGCCGCGATCCCCACCACCACACCGGCCAGAAACCGCTTGGGGGCTTCGAGAGAACGAATCAGCAGGTGATGGTAACGACCGATGGCTGCCGAAATCCCCCGATCGAACCATCGGAAAAGCCCGCGCGGCGGGGTCTCGGACACCTTGAGCATGCGCGCCGACAGCACGGGCTGGAGCAGCAGTGCGACCACCAGCGAGACCAACATCGAAAGCGTCACCGTGAGGGCCTGGTCACGGAAGAACGCTCCCGCGATACCCGGCACGTACACCACCGGAAAGAAAACCGCGATGGTGGTGAGGGTCGAGGCCACCACCGCCCCGGCGACCTCGCGGGTGCCGATTTCCGACGCCGCCGCCACCGCGCGGTTCCGCTCGAACCCCACCGGCACCGGCTCATCGGTCGTGCGCTTCCAGCCGAAGCGCTCCGATATGTGCCGGTTGACGTTTTCCAATACCACGATGGCGTTATCGATGAGCATGCCGGCCGCGAGCGAAAGCCCGCCCAGGCTCATGAGATTCAGTTTGACCTTGCCGAAGTAGAGGAAGGTGAAAGTGGTGACGAGCGAGATTGGTATCGAGACCCCCACCACGATGGGGCTGCGCAGGTCGTACAGAAAGATGAACAGCACCAGGAAAGCCAGCACCGCGCCCAGGACGAGCGACTGCAAGAGGCCGTTGAAGGACTGCTTCACGTACTCGGCGTCGCGATAAACGTAGGTGTAATCGAACTTGCCATAGTCCTCTTTGAGCACGCCGAGGGCGACGTCGGCCTCGTCCGACACCGCGATCGTGTTCGCCTCCGGCTCCTTATAGATGAGGAGCGAGACCACCTGGTTTTCGCCGAGCAGCGTCACCCCTTCCGGCTCTTTCACGGTGTCGAAGACCCGGGCGACATCCGCCACGCGCACCGGGCTCTGGCCCGGGCGCACGATGTCGGTGGCGGCGATCTCCTCGAGGTCCGTG
>JBGSIK010000030.1:0-20295 GCA_041742575.1 Candidatus Krumholzibacteriia bacterium | reverse complement strand
GCACCGCCGCGGACGCGTCGCGAGACAGGTCGCTCGCGTGCACCACCTCACAGGGGAGCTCGATTTCACGGAACGTCTTCTTGCGCACGTTGTAACGGAAGAACTTGACGTTCTCACCCGCTTCGGCCACGAGATAGATCTCCCCACCCGGTTTCGGCCAGAACACCTCCCCGACGGCCGGATCGAATTCCCTCGTCAGCGCTTCCACCGCTTTCGTTCCAGGATCGAACAAATACAACTGCGTGTCGTAGTCGTTCGGCACGGTTCCCTCGGGCACATTCAAACCGATCTTCCCGAAAGCGGAAGGCCCGCCGCTGATCAGAATCTTCTTTCCATCCGGCGACCACACCGCATGGTTGATCCAATGCCCTTTGTGAAGCAACTTGGTGGTCTGACTTTCGAGGTCGAGCAGGACCATCTCGGTCATGGTGTAGGGACGCTCGGTGAGATCCTCGTACGTCCTCCCCACCAGCACCGACCGGCCGTCCGGATGGATATCATACACGTAAGTGCTGTGCTCGCCGCCGGTGAGCTTTCGCGTCATCCCGGCGGGAACCGTCGCGAGATAGAGCGATGAGCGATCCCGTTCGCCTTCCCTCCGGTCGCCAACGCCAAGGAAACGTTTGAGACCGGTCTTGTCCGCTTCCGCCTTCTTATCCGCCGAGTACACGAGGAACGACCCGTCCGGGCTCCAATCGTAACCGGAGAGGTCCTCCACACTCTTCACGATGGTCTCGGTCACTCCGGTATCCAGATCGATCATCCGTATCGTGCCGGCACCGTCTTTCCTCACGACGTACGACAACTTGTGTCCGGCCGGCGCCCATTGCCAGTTCGACGCGCTCTGCATGTCTCGCAGCGTCTCGATCCGCTTGCCATCCGCAAAACGGCGGATCTCGACCCACGACTCCGCGTCCCCTTCGGGCGGCGTACGCTTCCGCAGCGCGACCGAAATGAGTTCGCCATCCGGAGAAATGTCGACGCTCTCCATCAATGGTCCGTCGAGAACGTCGGCGACGTTCATCCTGCGCATCGGTTCGATGGAAAACACCGGCTCCACGGTGAAATCCTTGGCCGAAGCGATTCGCACGTTCACGCGCCAATCGGCTATCGAATCTCCCGGCACGTACACGGCTTTGACCAGCAGGAGATGCTTGCCTGCACTAAGCTTGGCCTCGCCGGTTTTCTCGCCGCCCGTCAAACCCCCACCCTTCTTCTCCGTCACCACCGATGCGCCGTCAATGGTGATCTCGAACGGGCCCTTCGCGCCCGCGCCGAGATCGAGCTTGGTCCACCGGGGTACCTGGATGTACGCGGCGAGATAGGCCACGAGCGGGAGCTTCCCCTCCACGGGCAAGCGCACTCCCGCCGTGTCGGCCGTCACCCGCACCCACGTCGCCTGGCCGCCCAAAGTGTTCACTGTGCCGCCGGCCACGGGTGTCAGGTCCTTACGCGCGACGTGCTCGTAGGCCAGAAGGTCGCCCGCTTCCGTGCGGGGCTTGCCCTCATCATTGAAAGCCGGGAACGGGACCGCCATGGGCCCCAGGAGCAACCATTCGCGGACCGGTGTTTTTTCTCGAGTCGATTCCGCGGTTTTTTGTTGAGCGGCCGCGACCACGGCGTTCACCAGCAGAACGACGACGACGGCGACGACCGCCAGCCACGATTTGCGCTTGCAGGCGCTGGGAGCGTTCATGTTCATCCTTTCGCCCGGGACAGCCGAATCGTATAATCACGCTCGGAATACGATAGCCCTTATCCGACGCGATTGCAACCGTCGGCTGACGGGAGAGGAGTCATCATGCGAAACCCGAATGTCTCGATATCGGCCCTTTTGGCCGCTGCGTCGATCCTGGCATGGAGCGCCGCGCCGGTAGCTGCCCAGAGCGAAGACTCGGCGGTGCGGGAGTTGCTCGAACATGTTGGGATCAAGCCCGAAGGCCACCAGCGCGGACAAATGGATGTGGTCGGATTCGTGACCACGGCGGCGCAAATGGATTCCGTGCGCGCGCAAAGCGAAGCGCTCGCATCGTCCCGACGGGAAGAGTTGCGGAACCTGCGCGGCTGGACGGACGATGCCCCGTTGCTGGCGGCCGTTTGCCCGCACGACGACTACTATTACGCCGGAAGGCTCTATGCACTGGTCGCTCCGCATGTGTCTGCCAAGACTGTCGTCATCTTCGGCGTATTTCACAAAGCGCGTGTTTTCGGCAGCCGTGACCAACTGGTGTTCGATTCCTACCGGACCTGGCGCGGCCCGTACGGACCCGTCAAGGTGTCACCGGTTCGGGAGGCGCTCATCGAACGCCTTCCCCAAAGCGACGTCGTCGTCGACAACGACGCGCAGATGGTGGAGCACTCCGTGGAGGCGATCGTGCCGTGGCTTCAAGCGTACAACCGCGACGTTGAAATCGTCTCGATTCTGGTGCCGTATATGGACTGGAGCACCATGGACCGGATGGCATCCGAGCTGGCCGGGGCGCTCACCGCCGTCATGCGGGAGAACGGGTGGAGTCTGGGGCTGGACGTGGCGCTCATCGCCTCGACGGACGCGACGCACTACGGAGACGCCGGTTGGGGAGGATCGAATTACGCGGACTTCGGCACCGACTCCGAAGGTCACCGAAAGGTCGTGCGACGAGACATCGACCTGGCGGAGAATCACCTGTGCGGACAGGTCGAGAGAACGCGTCTCGAGGAATTCCTGTACAAGTGCGTAGATCGGGACGATGTCACGAAGTACAAGATCACGTGGTGCGGTCGGTTCTCCGTTCCATTCGGGCTCGATGTCGCCTCCCGCGTTTGCGAGGCGCTGGAATCCCGCGCACTGGAGGGTACGCTCCTCGACTATGGCACGAGTGTGAGCGAGGCGTCCCTCGACCTGGAGAACCTGAAAGGACTGGGGACCACGGCGCCGAACAACTTCCACCATTTCGTGGGCTACGCCACGATCGGCTACCGCTAAACGAACGTCTGAAAGGACCTGATCAACTCCGACCCGTTTTTTTCATGACCGCCTGGATGTTCGCGAGGAGATACTGTTCGGGCACCGCTCCTTCCGCCACGCTGACCTCGTTCGCCACTGTCTTGGGAACGCCCATGACTCCGTAGCGCTGCCCGAGGTGAGGGAACTCGGTGACCTCGACCATATCCGCCACGACGCGATCGCTTTCCAGCGCGAATTTGTGTGCCAACTGCACAGCTTGTGGGCAGTAGGGTCAGGTAGGTGTGACGAATACCTGTAGATGAACGGGATCATGGAGCTTTGACAGGGCATTTCGGGTTTCCGGTTCGAGCCCCGAGTCTCCTTTCGAGACCATGATGATGCCTTCGATCAAGTTGCCGAACTCGTATCCGGACGGAATTCCGAAAAAGCGGATGCCGTAGTCCTTCTTGCCCACGATGACCGTCGCCGGTATTTTGTCGATGCTGTATTTTTTCGCCTCTTCCTTGTCGACCTGGAAATTGTGCACCTGGAGTTTGAGTTTTTTTGACAGATCGGCGACTTCCTCCATGAGCTGACGGGTCTCACGGCAGAACTGGCACTCGAGTTCCTGGGTGAAGTTGACGATCGTGACGGGGCTCACCAGCTCCTCGAAACGCGTCTGAATCACCGTTCTGTCTTTGTCCCGAAGGAACGCCATTCGCTTACCTCCTCTCGTTCACGTTCTAATGCCGGCGCTATACCGCCGCGAGCGATCCGATTGTAAACACGCACCCTCGGAATTTCAAGCGAGGCAAGCGGGTTTGTGCTTGCCAGTGCGACCAGCGGGGTGGGGCCGTCATGGGCGCAAGCGGGCCGTTTGTCGGCGAGCCATAATGAGAGGGTCCATCCGCGAGCCGACAACCGAGGCGACCGTCGAGCTCGGAACTCCGATATGCACGGTCGGCCGTAGGGAGCCGTGCCCGCGGCGCCCATGACGGTCGCACTCCGCGGACCTCGTGCGGATCGCGCCGGTGAGTATACTGGTGGAACTCCGGGTCACGCGCCGCCGGCGAGGGCGTTCAGGTCCTTGACGAACTCGGCGATCTCCTCGTCGGTGAAACCCTTCTGCTTCGCCACTTCCTCCAGCGTCCCCCACGTCGGTTCCCCACAGACCAGGCAGCGTATGCCTTTCTCCATCAGGTAACGCACGGACGCCGGCACCTCACGGACCAGATCTTCGATCAGGATGTTCTTATCGATCACAAGCCCCTCCGCTCACAGGACGATGCGCTCTCCGTCCTCGACCGTTTCGATGTCCAGTTCGGAGCTGCGGGCGAGCACGTCGCTCCCAAGGTGCGTCAGCACCATGCGCTTGCATTCCAAATCGCCGCGCCGCCGGGCCAAGGTGCGATAAGTGAGGTGTCCCTCTTTTTCCTTCTCGAAATGCGAGGCCTCGCAGATGAAGAGATCCGCGCCCGCCGCCGCTTCCTCGAGCGCGTCGGTCCAGCCCGTGTCACCGGAGTACGCGATCACTTTCCCGCCACACTCGACGCGGAGCACGAGCGCGTTCTCGCGCCCATGCGACCCCCTCCCGGGGATCACGGAGACCGCCCCCAAGCTGCATCCTTTCCCGGGAGTGAGTTCTTCGAATCGCAAGGGGAACGCGCGTTCCCTTTCCGAAACACCCGCGTACAAAACGTCCAGCGCGCGCCACACTCGGTCTTCCACACCTTCCGGGCCGGCGATCGCAAGCGCTGTGGTGCGTCCGGTCACGCATATCGCATCCATCAGGAAGAAAGGGATACCGCCGAAATGATCGCCGTGCAGATGGCTCACGAGGATCACACCCACGCGGTTCGCGTCGATTTGATATTTATTCAAGGCGATGACCGACGACGCCCCGCAGTCGAGGAGGAAACACGCGTCCTCAGCTTCCACCAGAATGCAGGCGTGGAACCGCCCTCCGCTCCCCGACGCATCGCCGGTGCCGAGAAACGTGACGACCACGCCGCGCTCTTGCTTCAACGCCTGGTCTCCTACGGTCAAACAAGATCGCATCAGATCAAAGCAGCGACATCACGGACCCGCCGTCAACCTGCAGCGTCGCGCCGGTGACGAAGCTCGCACGCTCGGAGGCGAGAAATCCCACCACCGCGGCAAGCTCCTCGGGTCGGCCCAAACGCCGCGCGGGTATGGCCCGCTCCCATTCCGCGTAGACGTCTTCGACCGTTTTGCCCGACGCCTTCGATTTGTGTTCGGCCAGGTCCACCAGCCGCTCGGTCCGCGTGAAGCCCGGGGCCACATTATTGACGGTGATGTTTTGAGCGGCGAGCTCGATCGAGATCGACTTGGCGAAACCGAGGACGGCCGGCCGCATGGTGTTGCTCACCAGAAGGTCCACCTTGGGCTGCTTCACGGTCATGGAAAGGATATTGACGATCCGCCCGTAGCCGTTTTTGCGCATGTGAGGAATAGCAGCTTTCATGAGGACGATGGCGCTCATCAAGGTGATCTCAACCCCGTGGCGCAAGTCGTCGATGTCGATGGCGTCCAGCCCGCCAGGGCGCGGCCCGCCCGCGTTGGTCACGAGTATGTCCAGGCGACCGAAATGCTCGACCGTTTCATTTGTGAACCGGACGCAATCGCCTTGT
The DNA here is from genome assembly GCA_041742575.1 of Candidatus Krumholzibacteriia bacterium. Taxonomy (GTDB): domain Bacteria; phylum Krumholzibacteriota; class Krumholzibacteriia; order WVZY01; family JAKEHA01; genus JBGSIK01. Next base: position 14,718 of record JBGSIK010000030.1, on the reverse strand, counting down.
TTGGAGACATCCGCAACGGTCGCAAACACGTCGGAACCGGTCTCGCGACGGATCCGCGCGGCCGCCTCGTCGATGCGGCCTCGGTCCCGGGAGCATATCGAAAGCGAAGCCCCTTCTCGCGCCAGCTCCAGCGCGCATGCGTATCCCAACCCCTGGCTCGCCGCCGCCACCATGGCCACGCGGCCCCGAATCCCCAGTTCCATGTGGTTGCCTCCGTTCTGCCGTCGAAGCGCCCAACGCCAATCCGCCGGGCAATCTGACGTGATCTCCGCCCTCGTGGGCCATTCACGATCACTTGAATTTGCCGAACGACCGCAGCAGATGAATGGGGCTGCGAGAGAGAAAGGACCGGTGGGCGGAGAACACGCCTTCTCTCACGTTACGTACATCCTCGATCGAATAGAAAGCTCGCGGATGGTACTCGTGGACCATGCGAACGAAGTTTTCGACATCGTGGCGTTTGACCACGCTGAAGATCAGGCTCACCGGCCCTTCGCTCCCGTGCGCGTCCACGGTGGTCACGCCGTGCCCCGCGTCGCGGAGCGCACGGATGAGTTCGCTGGCGTTCGTCCGCGTGATCACCCGGATGATCCGTGTTCCAACTGCCATCTTGTCTTCCAACGTGAGCCCGACGTACGTCCCTGTCGCGAATCCGGCCGCGAACGTCACGTAGTAACCGATGGTGGTGAGATTCTGCATGAGCTGACGGAACGCGAACAGCCAGATCAAGACCTCAAAAAACCCCACCAGCGGCGCGAGCAGTTTGTGCCCCCTGGAAATGAAAACAATCCGCATCGTCCCCAGAGTGACGTCGCAGATGCGCGCCAGAAAGATGAGCGCGCCCACGACGAACATTTCCAAAACTGGTCCGAGATCCGGCATACCAATTATCCTTTTCTCCCGCGGCCCGAACCGCAACTGAGACCGGTTGCCATGATACAACAAAGCGACCATGGGACGCGACGGTGGTGTTTCTCCGAAGGGGACGCCAACGATGAGTCCATCAATCGCCGAAGAGCGATTCCTGGGCGCCCCCCGGCCGGCGGAATGAATCGGTCGACAACTCGGGCCAGCATGTGTCCAGACCGGCCTTGCGACATGCGAGCCGGAACATCGACGCGATCTGCTCGGCGAAAACGCCCGTTCCGCTCAACCAGGCCTCCGGGGAGGCGTCGTACCTTCGGCCGCCGCGGACCGCGCGGATCCGCCCCAGCACTTTGTCGCGGCGGTCGGGCATGTGGTCCACGAGCCACCCGTCCAGCAGCTCCGCCACACCGTGCGGGAGACGGATCACCGCGTACATTGCGAAACAAGCGCCCGCCCGTGCCGCCGCCGAAACGATCTGCGGGATCTCGTGGTCGGTGAGGCCGGGGATCACCGGCGCGATGAAGACGCCCGCCGGAACACCGGCGCCGGATAGAACGGTGATCGCTTCCAGGCGCCGGCTCGGGCTGGAGGTGCGGGGCTCCAGCATGCGCGCGAGATGTTCGTCCAGGGTGATGATCGACAGCCCCACCACGACCGCATCCACCCGCGCGAGGGCTGCGAGCGGCGCGATGTCACGGGTGACGAGGTGGTTTTTTGTCAGGACGGAGACGGGATTGCGGAATTCCGAGAGCACCTCGAGGCAGCGGGCGGTGAGCCGCAACCGCTTCTCCACTGGCTGGTAGGGGTCGGTCACCCCGCAGAGCGACAATGTCTTCGGCTTCCACACGGGACGGGACAGCTCTCGCCGAAGGAGGGCCGGCGCATCCTCCTTGACCAGGATCTTGGTTTCGAAATCCAGCCCGGCGGAGAAACCGAGGTACTCGTGGTAGGGGCGGGCATAACAGTATATACACCCGTGCTCGCAACCGCGATACGGGTTGATGCTGGCGTCGAAGCCGATGTCGGGGCTTTCGTTCGTGGTGATGATCGAGCGCGTGGTGTCGCGGAAGAACTGCGTCCTGGGGGCCGGGAGCTCGGGATCAGACGCCTCCGGATCGGGAACGTATGCGATGGGCGTGAACCGGTTGGCCGGATTCGACTTCGCCCCGCGCCCGTGGATAGGTTCCCTTTTGTTGCTCATGATTACGCGCAGTACCCCAACGCTCCCGTTTTCACGGCATCAGCCCGTTGCCCGGTTTCGGCGGCTGGACAAAGCCCTCGCTCTATAGTATAATAGTCGTTCGCAACTATGCCAAACCTCGAGGAGCGACAACACGTGAGTGCCATACGCGACATAAAGAGCCGGGTTGGAATCTTCGGTGAACTGTGGGCGTTCATGAGGGTGCGCAAAAAGTGGTGGCTCGGCCCGATCATGATCTTCCTGCTACTGCTGGGGATCTTGATCGTCTTCACCGAGGGTTCGGCTCTGGCGCCGTTCATCTACGCGTTGTTTTAGTTCGACGCGTTGTCTTGATTTGACGCGCTGTTTTAGTTTGTCGCGCTGTTTTGATCGTCGACAGTAGAACCAGCTATCGGCGCGGGTGGACCGGAGAACGGACCGCCCGCGCCGTTGTATTGATTTCCCCGGGGAACCCGGTCAGTACTCGATGCCGCGCTGCGCGTAGATGCCGCGCTGGAACGGGTGCTTGATCTCCCGCATCTCCGTCACCAGATCCGCGATCTCGATGAGTTCGGCGGCCGCGTCGCGTCCGGTGAGAATGACGTGCATGTCCTTGGGCTTCTTCTTGAGCGCGTCGATCACAACACCCACGTCGAGATAGCCGTAGGCTATGGCATTGTTGATCTCGTCGAAGATGAGCAGGTCGTGCTCATTCTTCTCGATGGCCTCACGGCACGCCGCCCACGCCCGCTCCGCCACGGCGGTGTCGCGCTCACGATCCTTGGTTTCCCACGTGAACCCCTCTCCCATGGGAACGATCTCGAAGTTGCCGATCATTTTCGACGCGCGCAGCTCGCCGTACTCCCACGATCCCTTGATGAACTGGATCATCTTCACCTTGAAGCCGACCCCGACGGCGCGAAACGCGGTTCCGATGGCCGCGGTGGTCTTGCCCTTGCCGTTGCCGGTATGGACGATGATGAGACCGTGACGCCGGCCCTTGGGGAACTTCTTCTTTTGGCTCGACTCTACCTGATCGTTTGTCTCGCTCATGGGATCTCCTCCGCATTTCCGCGCCGCACCGCTAACTCCTTGTCACTCAGCCCGTCTTTGCATACCACCATAACTTACATCGTCGCCACACGGTCACCAATGTGTTTGTCGGCCCGCGGGCGAGGATCCGGTCCACTGAGACGTCCACGGGATCGGCACCGTTCACTTCCACATCCGCGAAAGCGCGCGTGGGCAAGATGAACCGCTCGTACATCGGCCGCACCTTGGTGCGGTACTGCGCCCTGACGGAGGCGTCCGTGCGTCCGCGCTCGCGGGTATCGCGCTCGATCCGGCGCGACAGCGCCGTGTCGTGGTCGATCGCGACAAACACCCCCAGGCCGAGCCGATCCCGCACATCCTGCCAGTAGAGCGCGAAAAGCCCCTCAATGATGACGAACGCTCCCGGCTCGATGCGTTCGGCGCGGGCCGTGCGCGCGTGTGTGCGGTAGTCGTACACCGGCCGGTCGATCGCGTGCCCCTCCGCCAGTGCCGCCAGCTGATGCGAGAGAAGCGTCTGATCGATCGCGCCCGGCACGTCCACCTCGATTGATTCCTCCGGGACGCCGGAGAAGTCTCGGTAGTACGCGTCCAGGCCGAGAACGATCGCGCGGCCCGGAAGGCGTTCCGCCAGGCGGCGCGCGATCGACGTCTTGCCGGAGCAGGACCCCCCGCTGACGCCGATAAAGAATGGTTTTTTCGACATGGGACGTGCCGCTTGTTGCAGGCGGCTCCTAGAATACCACGCCGCACCCCCCTGAAAACCACAAAACGACAGAGCGGGAATCGCAGGTAATTCATTTTACGGCAATCAGTTATCATTTTTGGCCGCGGCATGGGCAAGCTTCTTGCATACGCGCGAAGTGCGATGTCCACAGACCTACAGATTATCGTCGAAGGGCATGTCGAGCTCGGTTCCTTGCGCCAGTTCGCGGAGACCCCCGAAGGCTTCGACGACGACGCCGTCGAAGCGATCTGGCAGCACCTCGACGTGTGCGAGACTTGCATGCAGAAGTTCGAGGAGGTCCGCGAGGGCCGGTCTCACAAACCGGAGCCCACTGGCGAAAGCACATCCAGCTCGTCTCAGGCCAAGACCCCACCGCCCGCGATCGAACCCGGCGCCTTCAACCCGGAAGACCTCACACCCGCCAAGATCGAACCCCAAAAGAAGGATGGGGTGGCGATCAATGGCTGGATGCCGGTCGGGGACGACCCCACGCGAAATGGTGTACCGGACGAATATCTGGCCGAGAACGGACGAAAGGCGACCAGCAGCGGACGCGATACGAAGTCGGCAAAGGACGCTTCGCCGGCACGTGTTGTATCGGACGCCGGGATCGTCGATCGCGAAGAACGAGGCAGTGCCCCACCGCGATCTCCGGCCGGAACGCCGGGAGCGCGTACCGAGCGCATCGAGATCGAGACGCTCACGGAGACGTCCCGAGCGGCGGAGCCAGGGAAATCACAGACCGGAACTTCGAAGCCCGATCGACCCCACGAAGCGGCCAGGACGCGACCCGCACACGCCGCGTCGCCGGTCCGCCGATCTGCATCGGAACAAAGAAAGCCGTCGGCGCGCGGCCCACGCCCAGATCAGCCGGAGAAAAAGAAAGCGCAAGCAGCCGGTCAATCGTCGGCGCGTCCCATTCCCGGCTCCGTGCGGCCGAACGAAAGCGAGCCGCTGGAAGAGCTGCTCAACCGTTTCCTCGGTGTGCTCGCCCGTCCGCGCAACGCGATGATTGCCGGTGCAATCGTCCTCGCGGTTGTGGCAGCCGTGGTCACGTCTTTCGTCTTCCGCGGCGGCAAGCCCGCGCCGGTCGCAGGATGGGAACCGCTCAGCGTCATTGACACCCGCGTTCCCCTCCAGGAGGTCATCATCCGACACTCTCTCTACGGCCGCGTTCCAAAGGCCACGGGAACCGATGTGACCCTGGACTTCAGCGGAGCGAGCAAGCTCGTGATCGCCGTCGATTTGAGCTGGCTCGACCGGCAAGCCGATTACTACCAGGCCGTCGTTCGCGACCAGACCCACGCGACCGTCTTCGACGAAAGAATCCCGGATCTGTACCTCGACGACGGCCGCTTTTTCTTGAGGCTCGTCCCCAAGGAGTTTCAGGACGGGCAGACCTACTACCTCGAGATTCTCGCCCACAACTCCGACGGCTCGTCGCGGAAGATCGCCGAGTCGGTGTTCGATGTGAAGAAGTAGTCTCCCGATCCGACCCGAGCCTGCCCGACTCTACTCTTCGCGCTTGAGCTCTTCGGGCTTCCACGGCAATCCCTCGCGACGGGAGCGCCTCCATTGACGAAACGCCTCGCTTGTAATCCCCGAGTAGTCCGCCTCGAACTTCGTGCGCATGTAAATGTAGTTCTTGGCAAGAAACGGCATCTGCCGCAAACCCTCGGCCAGATGTGCCGCGGCGGTCTCGTAATGGCCCTGGCGCACCGCCGTCCGGCCCAACAATATGCGCGCCTCGGCCGGACGAAAATCAGGATGATCCGCAACAAGGGACTCCAGAATCCGCCTCGCCTCCCGCAGATCCTGCTCCCGGCTTTTGAAGGGCTTGCACTGCAGCGTCTTCGCCAGTGCTAAGCGGGCGTGCACGATCAGCGGATGTCCCGGATACCGCCGAATCACGTCTCGCAGGCGAGCTTCGTCGTACGGCCAGCAACCATCGTACTGGCCCGTATCGCCGTGGAAGGGGACCATCCCGCCCACCCACAGTGCGTCGATGATCTCCCGCTCCTCTCGGTCCGGCTCCCGAAACGTGAGGTACACCGTGTTCGACACCAACCGCCCCCCCACAGGCTTCCAGAGATGGACAAACCCCTCCTCCACCTCGTAAACCACACGGATGCCGTACACCCCTGGAGCCCCAAACGTGGGCTCATATCCTCCCTCCCCTGGCGGCAACCACGGGTCGACGTCCCGGGTAATGTCCGGGTACGTGAACGCCACGATGCTGTCCCCAGGTGGTAGCCGCTGGCCCAAGTATTTATCGGGGAATACCCAAGAGAATATCTCCACTTCTTCGTGATGCCGGGTTTCGACATGCCCGTCCGGGTACTCAACCTCGTAACGTGTGTATTCCATTTGCTGTCCCAAGTACTCTTCATTGAACGTCCTGAGATACTCCGTCGACTCGTTCCGGAACACCAGCATGAGCTTCACCGGTTCCTGCACCACGTACTCCGTCTTCTCCGGTATCACCGTGAGACTCAGCTGCCCCCACGCAACTGGCGTCGCTGACATCAGAACGACGATTGCCGTAACGCCAATCTTCCTTTTCATTTCCCGCTCACCGCCTCTCAGTACAGGCCATCTCAACAATCGAGGACATCGAGATCGTGGGAGAGTCTCAAGTTGAACTGCCGCACAGTGTGTTCCCGACGAAACCATAAAAACCGGGCGCTGAGGAGTCAATGGGAGAGTGAGCATTTACGGCTGCGCGGCCTCCCGGCTGGCGCCGGACACGGACGAAACACTTGGGCACTTGCTGAGCGCCGAGATTCGAATCACATGCGGGCATGGGCCGCTGCAAATACTCCCCACCGGAGCACAATTGTGCTTATATTCCAACGATCCCGACAAAAGGAGAACTATGAAACTGGAACACGCGAAGATTCTCGTCACTGGCGGGAGTCTGGGTATCGGCAAGGCCATCGCACGCCTCATGGTCGAGAGCGGCGCGGAGGTCGGAATCACCGGCCGTGACCGCGGCCGCCTCGAGACGGCGGCCGCTGAGATAGGCGCCTTCCCCATCACGGCCGATGTGGCCCGTCCGGAAGACATACGGCGGACTTACGAGGCGTTCATGGATCGGATCGGCGGGCTTGATTGCCTGGTGAACAATGCCGGCATCGCCATGGGCCGACGGATCGACGACGTCACGTTGCAGGATTTCGAAGAGGTGTTCCGCGTGAACGTGTATGGCGCGGCGCTCATGGCGGCCGAAGCGGTGAAGCTCTTCAAGCGGCAGAAGCACGGCAACATCGTGAACATCGGCTCTACTTCAGCCCTCAAGGGCGACGAAGGGGCGACTGTTTACTCGGCCTCCAAGTTTGCGCTCCGCGGTATGACGGAATGTTGGCGGGCAGAACTGCGGAAACACAACATCCGCGTCTTTCTCATCAATCCGAGCGAGGTCGCCACCGCCATCGGCAGCCGCGATCGCACCGAGCGGAAGGCGCCGCCCAACAAGCTGAGCGCACTGGAAATCGCGTACGCGGTGAAATCGGTCCTGGAGATGGACGACCGCGGCTTCATACCGGAGCTGTCGGTCTGGGCGACGAATCCGTGGTAGGCGTCGGCCCTGCTGACCACCCACCGGCCACTATGGTCGTCTTCGGGCACGGCTCCCTACGGCTTTCTGTGCTCGTGGTGGTTCCAAGCTCGACGGTCGCCTCGGTTGTCGGCTCGCAGATGGACCCTCTCATTATTGCTCGCCGACAAACGGCCCGTAGACGACCATAGTGGCCGGCGGGTGGGCTCACTTGCTCTGCCAGCCGATCAGCATCGCGCCCCCTCGTGCCGGCGCGACCTGCTGTGGCCTACCGCCAATCAAGCCGGAGGCCGGGCCGCTACAAATTGAAGCACACCATCTTGGGCTCGGTCATCTCCTGCAGCGCGAACTTGATCCCCTCGCGCCCCAGGCCGCTCTTCTTGATGCCCCCGAACGGCATGAGATCGACACGGTAGTCCGTGGAGTCATTCACGATGATGCCGCCGACATCCATATGCTTGATGGCGTAGAACGCGTTGTTCACGTCCTTGGTGAAGATGGCGCCGTGTAGACCGTAGTCGACGGCGTTCGATCTCTCCACCGCCTCCTTGAGCGTGTCGACCGGGTATAGCGACACCACCGGCCCGAACACTTCCTGGCAGTCGAGCTTCGCGCCGCTCGGCATCTTCTCCATCACCGTCGGCTGCACCACGGTGCCCTTGCGTGTTCCGCCCGTCAGCAGGCGCGCACCTTGGGAGACCGCCTCCTCCACCCACGCGATGACGCGTTTCGCTTCCGTCTCCGTGATCATGGGGCCCATGTCGGTGTCCTCGTCCAGCTGGAATCCGACTTTGTATTTCTTCGTGCGCGCCACAAACGCGTCCCTGAACTCTTCGTAGGCCGACCGTTCGATGTAGATCCTCTGTACGCCGATGCAGTTCTGCCCCACCGCCCAGAACGCGCCGGACACGCATGACTCCACTGCTTCTTTGAGGTCGCAATCGGCCATGACGATGACCGGCGAATTGGATCCGAGCTCCATACCGATTTTCTTGAGGCCCGCCATTTTCGAGATACGCTCGCCCGCTTCCACGCCGCCGGTGAACGAAATCATCCGCACCCTGGGATCGCGCACCAGCGCATCGCCGATCTCGTGCCCGTGGCCGGTCACGATGGAGAGGATCTCGCCCGGAAGCCCGGCGTCGAGGAGACACTTCCCGAGCTTCAAGGCCGAGAGCGGAGTCACCGTCGCGGGCTTGCACACCACTGCGTTCCCGCCGGCGATCGCGGGTCCGAGCTTGTGCGCGACCAGATTCAGGGGATCGTTGAAAGGTGTGATCGCGGCGATGATGCCGATCGGGAAGCGGTAGTAGTACCCAACGCGTTTCTCAGATCCTACCGCGCTGTCGAACGGGATGGTCTCGCCGTCGAGACGCCTCGCTTCCTCCGCCGATATGGTGATGGTGTTGATCGCGCGGCCCGTTTCCTTCCGCGCTTCCTTGATCGTCTTCGATCCTTCGGTCGCGATCGTCTTCGCGAGGTCGTCATAGCGCTCCTGCATGATCTCGGCGGTCTTCTTCAAGATCGATATCCGCTTGTGTGACGGGAGATTGCGATTGATCTCGTACCCCTTCTGGGCAGCCGCGACGGCCCGATCCACATCCTCCGCCGTGCCGCGCGGCACGGTATCGACGACCTTGCCGTCAAAGGGATTGATCACGTCGATTTTCTCTTTTTTATCGATCCATTCGCCTCCAATGATCATCTTCATGCGCGTTACTCCTTTGCGTTCCGATGGATATCGAGTATGTCGGTAAGTATCGAGAATCCGGTTTCCTTGCGACCGGCGCCGGGACCAATGACAGTGACGTCACCCAGAAGATCGGTCGTGAAGGTGACCGCGTTCTTGGCGCCCATCACCCCGGCAAGCGGGTGCGTAAGATCAATCTGCTGCGGGCCGACCGACGCGGCGAGTTTCTTCCCGTCGCGCTTGACCTCGCCGATGAGCTTCCAGCGCTTCCCGTCCGCCCGGGCCTTCTCGATATCCTCCAGCGTGATCTTCGTGATTCCCTTGCAAGGGATGTTCGCGGGTTTCAGATCTCCGCCCATGACCACGTTGGCGAGTATGGTGACCTTGGCCAGCGCGTCGTGTCCCTCGACATCCGCTGTGGGGTCCGCCTCCGCGTATCCCAGTTTCTGCGCCTCGGCCAACACCTCTTGATACGGCCGCCCGGCTTCCATGTTGGTGAGAATGAAATTCGTGGTTCCGTTCAATATGCCGCGCACGGCCGAGATCGTGTTCCCCGCGAGCTCATTGCGCGAGAGATTGATGACCGGCGTGCCCGACATGACCGTGCCTTCAATCAAGAAGCGCAGCCGTTTCTTCTTCGCGAGCGCTGAGAGCTCGCGATAGTAGAGCGCCGCCGGCCCTTTGTTGGAGGTCACCACGTGCTTCCCCGTCTGCAGGGCCGCCCGGCAGTGATCCGTCGCCGGCTGTCCCGTCTTGATGTCGGTGTAGGTCATCTCGCAAACGATGTCGGCGTTGCTCTCGCGAATGGTCCGTATTGCGTCCCACCCCTTCATCCTGCCGCCGTACTCCTCGAGCGGTTTACCCGCCTTCGCGAGTTCGAGCAAGCGCTTCACGTCCAAACCGCTACGGGCGCAAACGGACCCTTTGAGTTTGTCGGAGACTGCGACCACGTCCCACTTGAAACCGTATGTCTCCTCGAGGTACTCCCGCTTCGAAGCGAGGATCTCGCAAAGTCCCTGACCAACCGTGCCGAATCCGATCAGCGCCAATTTGTACTTCATCGCATACTCCTTCCCCAAAAAGAGCGTCCAGTGTCGAGCCGGCCCCCGAGGTCCGGCTGTTTGTTTATTGCTTAGTCGATCGCGTCGAGCCCCCGCGCCAGGTCGGCGATGATGTCCTCCGGGGCCTCGATCCCGCATGCGATGCGGCACGTCGACGGTTTGATCGAGGCCAGCTTACGGCCCTCTTCTCCCTGCTGCTGATGGGTCGATATGGCATTGAGCGTCGCCACAGTTTTCACGCGACCCAGGTCGGTGGCTCGCCAGATCATGTCGAGCGCGTCGTAGAACTTGCGCGCGTTCTCCGATCCGTCCGGCGTCTTTTCTTTGATCTCGACGGCCAGCACGAAGCCGTAGAGCGGTTCGCCGGTGTCCGCGAGCCGCATATATTTGGTCGCGAGTTCATGCGCCGGATAACTCTCGAGGCCCGGGTAGTGAACGCGCTCGACTTTGGGATGGCCCTCGAGAAAGCGCGCCACTTCCAGCGTGGTACGGCTCATCTGCGCGATACGCATGCGGAGCGTGCGCAGGTCATTGAGCGTGAGGATCGCGGCCATGGGATGCATCGCGGGGCCGTTATCCCGATACGGCCAGAGCTTCGCCCAGGTGGCGAAGTCCGCCTTCATCTCGTCGCTGCCGATTTTGCTAATGATGTCCCTCTTCGCGATCAAGAGACCTGCGATCGACGTGCCGCTGCCGCCGATCACCTTGGAGGCCGATTGCACCACGATGTCGGCGCCCAGCGTGAGCGGTCTTGTGAGCGCCGGTGAGGCGCACGTGGAATCGACGATGAGCGGGATGCCTTGGCTGTGGGCGATTTCGGCAACGCGGGAAATGTCGAAGATCGACACCGACGGGTTGGACGGAAACTCGCCATAGACAAAGCGCGTGTGGCGGTCGACCTTGGCAGCCCATTCGCTGAAGTCGGTCGGATCGATCACCCACCGGACATCGAGGCCGGACTCCTTGTGACGGCGTACCCAAAACTGCTGGAACGTGCCGCCGTAGACGCGCGAGCACGACACGATGTTCGGGTTCGGATGCGCGGGGTCTTGCACGAGAAACGGGTCGGTGGCCGTGCGCACCGCCGACATTCCGCTCGCGGTCGCCACACAGGTAGCGATGAGCGGCGATCCGTGGGTTTCGAGCAATGCGGCCGTTTCTTCCAGGAAGTAGTTGGACGGATTCGCGATGCGCGTGTAACACCAGTTCGGCATCTCGTAAGCGAGACCGGCTTCCATCTCCGCGCTGTCGTGATACGCCTGCGCGGGACTCAGGTAGACCGGCTCCATGATGGAACCGTTGTTGAGCGTGAGGGCCTGCTGAAGGTCATACAGTCCGTGCGTTGCAACGGTGTCGAACTTCCACTTCTTGGCTCGTTGAATGCGCCTCTCGCGGTCAGCGATCATCCGCCTGCCCTGTTCGATCCAGTATTTTTTGTCGCGAATTTCAGCTTTCGCTTCCATGGTGATCATCGTTCACTCCTTCCAGATTGAACGCGGTTTCATCCTTGAACGTGGACAGCACCACCATCGTCTTCAGGTTCGAAACGTGCGGAATCGAGGTCAACGTGTGCAGGACGAGATCCTCGTACGCCTGGATGTTCTTCACCGCGATCTTGAGCAGGAAGTCGGCATCGCCGGTGAGGTGGTGACACTCCATCACTTCATCGATCTCCTGGACGGCGGCGATGAACTCCGTCACCGCCTGCTTGGCGTGTCTCTGGAGCGTGACTTCGACGAAGGTGTGGATGCCGATGCCGATCGAAGCCGGGGAGAGCAACGCCACGTATTTGCGGATGATGCCGGCTTTCTCCAGCTTCTTCACGCGCTCGAGCGTCGGGGGCGGCGACATGTGAATCTGTTCCGCCAGCGCGGTGTTGGTGATGCGCCCATCACCCTGGAGAATATCCAGGATTTTGAGGTCCGTTTTGTCAAGTTTCATAATAACATTAGCCTGCGGGGATACTTTACCACAGAATATAATGTCTGTCTATCCTTTTCCGTAACAATAGACCGACTTGCCCCGCTTGGGGAGCTGCGAAGATGACCGGGGTCGAGGGCCTGTAGAACCCGCGGATGCCACTACATATCTGGGTTTATGCTTTATATCTTTGTCCGCTGGGCGGGCTGTACCCACCACCGGGATCCGACATCCCGTTAAATCAAAACGCCTTCCTTCCAACCCAGCGCAATGAGCTCGATCTTCTCCGGGTCGGCCGAGCCCAGGTGGTGGCGGGTGTCGGCCAGCTGGATGTGCTTGGCCGGCGGGTTGAGCGGGCGGTCCTCGCCAAAGTGCTCCCGGCGCTTGGCTACCAGGATACGCACGCCCGTGGCGTCGACGGCGACCGGGTCGAACCCCACCAGAAGTCCCCGGTATTTCCACACGAACTCGGAGCTGAAGTGGTGCGGGCCGACGCCGTGGAAAAGGGGCGTGAGCATCACGAGGACATTGAGTCGCGTCTTGCCCGCGACGTGAGGGAGCTTCCATATCGTCGCCAGATCCGCGCACGAGTCGCCGTGGTACGCACTCGGCCGCTCCACGAACATGATGTAATTCTTGATCAGACTTCCCACACCCGACCAGGCATGCGTGCGCAGCGGTCTGGTGTTGATGAGCGCCGTGGCGCGCTTGAAGGTCGGATGGGTCCGCGCTTCCTGGTCGGTGATGGCGATGTTCTCCTCGGCCACCCCTGCTTCGATCACACGCAGCTTGATCGCCTTCTCGACCGCTTCCGGTGTCGGCAGGTATCCCCAAGCGTTCGACTTGATCCCCACCACATCCTTCGGCCCCACGAGGGTCCGCCACGCGGCGAGAGCATCGCTTTCCCCGGTGAGGGCCGTGACCGCACGGTCGAGCATGTCCTGCATGACCGCCTCCCGTGCGCCGCCGAGGTCGTCGAGCGCGTTTTCGTCTCGCACCAGCACGACGCGTGACCGCGCGTCACCTTCACCGAAACCGAACACGGAACCCCGCGAATCCAACAACAGCGCGCCGGCGATCGTGGCCGACGCGCTCGTCTTCAAGAACTGTCTACGAGTAATGATTCTCTGTGTCATGATCGCCTCCCGTTGGCGCGATATCTATCGAAGACCGATTGCAACAATGCCGATGCCCGTCCGTTGTCCGCGGCGTCGAAAACCGCGGCCAGCAGTCGGCCTTCCACCTTGCAGCCGCTCCACGTGCCGTCCTCCACCCGCACCACGGCATTCCGGGACAGCTCGGGGAGGTAGTAGCGTTTGAAATCCTCGTACGCCCGGCGAGCGTCCCCATCATTCGCGTACAACACCAGCAGCAGAACCAGGCGCTCGCCCTGTGATCCGTATCGCGCGAGCACCGCCTCCGTCGTGTCGCCAATGTGAAGGATGTTCTCGTCCGCAAGAAAGTAATACGCGTCGAGCCAGGCCGGGTGGCGAAAATAGCGGATGCTCCGCTCTTCGAGAGAGTCCGGCGGGAGCAGGCCGAGGATCTCGGGCGGCGGGGATTCGGTCTCGATCGATTCATCGATCAGACGCGCGAACGTGAGTACGGCCGCATTGGCTTCCGGGGTTTGGGGGCTGGCGAGTATCGACACGAAATAGCGGTCTTTCCAGAAGAGCACCGATCCTTCCGTGCACTGCGAGCCCTGGCCGAATTCCCGCGCGACCGTCTCGCGCGACAGGGAGAACGCGCCGAACGCGTCTTTCGAACCTCCCATGTCGAACACGTCAATCACGATGTCGGGTTGGCCCGGCCGCGAATACGCCCGGTTCACCAGCGTTCGGAAGCCGAACGACAGGTAGAGCTCCGCGCCGCCATCGAGATAGTCGTACAGGTTGGTCCGATCGTAAACCGAGTCCTTGCTCGAGGCGACCCATCCTTCCAGGCTCACGGGCAAAGATGACACCGGGCTTTGATACATGGGGATCGTCCTGTCGGCGGGATCACTGGCGCCCGTCGCACCGCCCGGAAATGATGCGGACACCGGCAAGGAAAGACATCCCAGAGCGCTGCAGAGAAGGGACAACGCGATAAGAATCGCACGTGTCCATCCACACCGGCGTGTTCCCCGCACAGTGGTCCGATCCAGGCGCCGCACGTTTGTCCTCGTCTGTATGTTCACCCGGCGGCGCGAGTCCCGCAACGCGCCGCCTCCGGAATTGTGGATGACGTTCGTATGGTAGCAAAGCGCCGTGGGTCCCGCCATATCCCTCCCCATGGCCGGTGAGGGCCCCGGGGCGGCGCAGCCGGGCGATTCTCACTGAATCGGCGCCTCCAGTATCGACAACAGCTCCCGAAGGTCCCGCACACACACGTCTGCGCGGTCGGCGTATGGGAAACGGCCGCTCGAGTCGACGTAAACGGTTGCCGTGCCTGCTTCTTTACCGGCGACCAAATCAAACAGGTAGTCTCCGACCATCACGGCGTCCGCCGCATCGGCCCGCCACAGAGAGAGGAGCATGTGGACGCCGTCCGCGCTCGGCTTGACCGCGCACGATTCCCTGCCGACCACGAACGCCGGTTGGAAGAACCCCGAAACCCCGCACGTCGAGAGCGTGGCAAGCGCGTTTGTGTGGCTGTTGCGCGTGACCACACCCAACACCGCCCCGC
>JBGSIK010000029.1:0-3313 GCA_041742575.1 Candidatus Krumholzibacteriia bacterium | reverse complement strand
CTGCGAAGTTGGCGCGCCGAATCATAGCACCCGGCACACCAGCCCCTTCAGGTACTCCGACTCCGGAACGGTCGTTATGACGGGATGGTCCTCCGGCTGGCCCAACCGCCGCAGCACCTGCACGGACCGGCCCGCGTCCAGGCCCGCCCAGGCGACGGCGGTTGTGAATTCGCGTGCGTCCACACCCCCCGAACACGAGAACGTGATCAGGATCCCGCCCGGCGTGAGGAGCTTCATGGCGAGTAGATTGATGTCTTTGTACCCGCGGAGGGCCTGTTCGGCCTGAGCGCGCGTGCGCGCAAACTTCGGCGGATCGAGTATCACCATGTCGAACCGGCGTTGCTGGTCCCGCCGGGATCTGAGGACTTCGAACACATCGCCGTGCACCAACTCGACGGCCGTCTCCGGGATTTCGTTGAGCGCGAGGTTCCGACGCGCGAGATCGACGGCGGTCTGCGAAGACTCCACCAGCGTCAGCGATTTCGCGCCCGAGCGACCCGCATAGACCGAGAAAGCGCCGGTGTAGGCGAACGCGTCCAGCACCGCGCGCCCGGACGCCCATGCCGCCGCGGCGCGACGGTTGTCCCGCTGGTCGAGGTAGAAACCGGTTTTTTGCGCCGTCGCGAAGTCGATCAGGAAACGGTGACCGTTTTCCACGATTTCGATCGGCCCGCCGGGAAGCGCGCCGGCGAGGATTCCGGTGGAAGGCTGCAACCTCTCCTTCCTGCGGGTGTCGGCGTCACTGCGGTCGTAGACAGCCGCCGGGCGAAGGAGTTCGGAGAGAATACCGATGATGAGACTGCGCACGCGCTCCACGCCTGCGGTGAGAAACTGAACGGCGACATAGTCGCCGTAACGGTCCACGATCAAGCCGGGCAACAGATCCGCCTCGGAATGGACCAGACGAAGCGCGTCGGTGCGCGGTTTGCCTCCCGCATCCAGCGCCATCGATGCGCGCCGATCCACGGCGGCGGTGATCCGTCGTCTCCACCAGGCCTCGTCGATCTCGACCTCCGCGTCCCATTCCAGAACCCGCACGCGGATGTTGGAGTGCTCGTTGTAGTAGCCGCGCCCGAGCCACCCGCCGTCGTGCCTGACGACGTCCACGACTTCTCCGGGCTTGGGCGCTCCGTCCACGCTCCCCACCGCTCCCGAGAACACCCAGGGGTGGCGATTGAGAAGCGACTTCTCTCTGTTCTTCTCCAGACGAACAACAGCCATTTTTGACCTACACGCTGAATCGGATATTGAGGATGTCTCCGTCCTCGATCACGTGGTCCTTGCCCTTCACATGATACTTGCCCGCCGCCTTAACGGCCTCCTCGGAGCCATGCGCGATGATGTCCGCGTAGTTCACGACCTCGGCGCGGATGAATCCCCGCTCCATGTCCGTGTGAATGACGCCGGCAGCCTCCGGGGCCAGCGCCCCGCGCCGGACGAACCACTGCCTCAACTCATTGTGCGCTGCCGTGAAGAACGACATCAGCCCCACGGCCTCGATCAGTTTGGCCGTGAGCAGATGCAGCGCGTTTTCTTCGATTCCGATCGCGGTCATGAACTCCGTACGCTCGGCCTCCGTCGCCAGATCGGCGATCTCCGCTTCCGTTCGCATCGCGATCTGCACGAACGACAGCCCGCGGCCCTGGAACCGTTCGCGGAAAGAATCGAGGAACGATTCGTCCCCTATCCGGTCCTCGGAGATGTTGAGGGCGACGATCATCTGCCCCAGCGTGAGAAAGGGATAGCCGGCGATGACCACGTGTTCCTCGCGCGGGAGCTCCAACTGCCGCAGCGGTTTCTCGGACTCCAGGTGTCCGCGCAGCCGGAGGAGGAGCACGCGCTCTTTCTCCCTCCGCTCGTCCTTCGCCTTCTTGAGATCGCTCTCCAACCGTTCCAGGCGCTTCTCGACGAACAAGAGGTCATGGAGCAGGAACTCCGACTGCACGAACTCCACTTCGCGCGCGGGATCCGGCCCCCCCCAAACGTGGTAAACGGAGTCGTCCTCGAACGCGCGAACGACATGGCAGAAGGCATCCACCTCGCCCATGTCCTTGAAAATGTCGCCTTGCCGTACCGCGTCCTCCTCGATCTTCGGCAGCAGGACGACTTCGAGGCGCGCCCGCGTTTGCTTGCGCGGCGTGTATATCTCGACGAGCCTGTCGAACCGCGGGTCCTGCACATCGACCACGCCGCGGTGCACGGCGCGGGGATCCGTATGGAGGCGCAGCGCCGCAGGACCGACGAGGAGCTTGAAGAGCGTCTTCTTCCCCGTCTGCGGCAGCCCGATGATCCCGATGTTCACGTCGGCTCCCTTCAGCCACCGATTATGCGCGGTCCCGTCCGGGAACACAACCCGTAGGTGGACGGCATCTCTTCGCAAAAAACCCCGGCGCGCCGCCCATCCCAACGGGGTTCGCGACGCGCCGGGGGCCTCGATCTCTTCCCCGCACCCCGCGGCCGCCGCAGGAGCGGCGCCGGTGCGGTCGAAGCGGCCGTCAAGCCGTCACTCTGGAAATTCCACGCAGACCTCGTCGTCCTCGACGGTCACCAGGTAAGCCAATACCGGCTCCTCGGCGGGAAACTCGAGCGCCTCCCCGGTGCGCAGGTCGAACACCGCTCCATGCAGTGGGCAGGTGACCGTGCACCCTTCCGTGTCCAGTTGCCCCTCCGACAGTGACGCTTCCGCGTGACTACACGTGTCGCCGATCGCGAACCACTCCCCGTCGACGTTCGCCACGAGGATCATTTCGCCGTCCAGATCGAAGGCGCCCATCGTACCCTCGGGAACGTCGGTGACGTGACAGATTCTGTGCTTCAAGATCCAGCGCTCCCGCGTTCATGCCTTATCATGCACGCCCGCCGAGGCCCAGCGCCCCGCGCACCAGCGGGTTCACCACATCGCCGTCGCGAGTCACCATCGTGTCACGGACGATCTCGTCTTCGATGCTGATATGGACCTCGCCGTCCTTCACCATGTTCTGAAGGAACGTCGTCACGTTGCGGGCGTACATCAGGCTCGCGTGGTACGGGACAGTGGCCGGCAAGTTGACCGGGCCGAGGACCTTGACACCGTGCGTTTCCACCATCACCCCGGGCTTGGTGAGCTCGCAGTTCCCGCCCCTCTCCGCAGCCAGGTCCACGACCACCGAACCGGGCTGCATCCCCTCCACCATATCGGTCGTGATGAGCACCGGCGCTTTCTTGCCCGGCACCGCCGCAGTCGTGATCACCACGTCGCTCTCGGCTACAACTCGCTTCATGAGCTCGCGCTGTTTGCGCAGGAACTCTTCGCCCATTTCCTTGGCGTAGCCGC
>JBGSIK010000028.1:0-4633 GCA_041742575.1 Candidatus Krumholzibacteriia bacterium | reverse complement strand
TGATGTCGCTGCTGCTGACGGCGCTGTCCGTCGTCCGCGAGCGCGAGATGGGCACTCTCGACCAGCTCGCCGTGAGTCCGCTCTCGGCGACCGAGCTCATGCTGGGGAAGACGCTGCCCGCCATGATGGTCGCCCTCGTCGATCTGTTCCTGATAACGGCGCTGGCGGTGGCGTGGTTCCACGTACCCATGCGCGGGTCTTTCTTCGTGCTGCTTGCGGCCGCGATCCTGTTCATCGTGGCCGGGCTTTCGGTGGGGCTTCTCATCTCGACCATCTCGCGCACGCAGCAGGAAGCCTTCATGTCGCTGTTCCTCTTTTTGCTGCCGACCATCATCCTCTCCGGTTTCTTTTATCCCGTGAACAGCATGCCGCGAGGGTTCCAATATCTCACCTACTTGAACCCGCTCCGGTTCTTCCTGGAAGCCGTCCGCGGTATTTTCATCAAGGGCGCCGGTTTCACCGATCTTTGGCGGCAGTTTCTCATGCTCGCGATCATAGCCACCGCGGCACTCTCGCTGGCCGTCGTGCGCTTCCGCCGGACGGCGGTTTCTTAGCGCTGGACCGAGCGGGTGGACTTCGGCTGCGATGAAGCGTGGAACAACGTCGCGGTTGGCGCCGCGAACGGGGAGGTGTATAATATAGGCCAGCAGGTCTCTCTCGCGTTAGCACCCAGCGAACGGAGTTGGTCATGGAAGGTTCCGGCGGGAAAAAATACTACGAGGGCGAAATCAGGGCCATCAACGAGACGCGGAAGTACATCCAGGATCGGATAGACAAAATCGAGAAAGATCTCATATGGCTCGACGAAGCGAAAGTGCCTGACTCGCAACCGTTCATCACGTTCCGCGTGGTCAAGCACGCGAAGGACCTGGCCGGGAAGCATCCCAACCTGCGCGCGGCCTTGAAGGAAGACCTAAAGACCCTTCACGAAGAGATGGAGAAACTGAAGGAGTTGGCACGGTCGGTAAGGAAGGAGCGGTGGGCGGCGGAAACGGCCGCGATGGAGAGGGCTGCTGTGTCCGCCGACACCAACATGCGCAAGCGCGTGACCGACCTGCTCAAGAAGGCGCAGGACAAGGGCTACCTCACCGACGAGGAAGTCGGTACCGTCCGGGGTGAGGGGGAGGCTGTAATCAAGAATTGGATCGATGTCGTCAAGCGCAGTCCCACTCGCCAAAACATGAAGAACCTGCTCCGGTCGCTGGAGGTGCCGTGCACGTTCGGGACGGGCGAAGGGGAGAGCTCGTTCGACGAGGGGGTCAAAACGTTGCAGGGCGCCGCCGGCACGCGCCTGAAGACAGCAATCGAGAGGTACAAGGTAAACCCCTCCAAGGAAAACACGAAGCGGATGTTTCAGGAGGCGGAACGAACGCAGCTGATTGGAGGCGATCCGGAGGACGGCATGGCAGCCTTCGACACCTATGTCGAGACCAAAAAGCGTCAGATGGCCAATGCCGAGAGGCGTTTCCGGTCGGATCCGACCATCGAGAACTACACGGTCATGGAGAAGGCGGAGCTGTCATATCTGAGCACCGGTCTATCCGGGGGCATCTCCCAATCGCCGCCTCAGCTGCGAAGGCGCAAGCGGCCGGAAGACTACCCGGTGAAGCACGGCGACACCTGGTCGAAGATATCGAAGGATTATTACGGGCACCCGGGATACTGGGATGTGATCTTCCGCTACAATCTCGACGTTTGCAGCAATCCGCGGGCTCTCCATCCGGGAATGGTGCTGACGATTCCGTAGACAAGACTGGCGCCACAATTGACTCTTCCTATGCCTCGAATGGCGATTCTTCTCTCGTTCGTGACCGCAGTTACCTTGCACTCCGCGCAGGTGTTCTCTTTTTCTCTCAAACATCGCTTCGTCACCACGAGCGAGTATCCGGCTGGTCGTGTGTGCGCGCACGACCTCGATCTGGACGGAGACGATGAAATCGTCCTTTTCGCGTCGTCCGATCCGGTCAATTATGTGATCTTCAGGGATTATCTGAGATCGGAACGCGGGTGGAGGGACGTCGGGCAGGTGAACTTCGAGCACCCGGGCTTTTTGAACGGGGAGTTCTTGGGGGATTTGACCGGTGACGGTTACGCGGACGTTTTTGTCGTTTGGCAGGCGGCCGACGATACGTTCTGGATCGACTGCTACGCAAGTGCGCTTGGTGAATTTCCGGACGGTCGCTGTCTGCAGCTCGGCCCGTTCCTGCAAGGGTGTGAGCGCGGCCCGGAAAACAAGGTGGGGTTGGTGAGTCTGTTCGCTTGCTCCGACATCAACCAGGACGGCACGTCGGAAATCATCGTCTTCTCTTATCCTTTCCGCCCGGGGGTCCAACCCCGACGCATATTTGCCTTCGATTCGTCGACGGGGCGCGAGATCTGGAGCCACGACACAGCGGCGGTTCTAGGTGAGTACGCGTATGTGCCAGGTCGAGCGGGAGCCGAGGGCAGTCTCGTTTTCGCAAGTTACGCGCCGGACAACGGCTTTGATGTCGATGGGACGACCGACGCTGCTAGCTACGTTTTTTGTCTTTCGCCGTCGGGAGAACTCCGTTGGCGAAATGAGTACAAGGGAGCGTTTTCGAGCGCGAACATCGCTGCATCGGACCTCGATGGGGACGGGACGGCGGAACTGATTGTGAGTCGCGTTAGGAGCCCGAATTCAGCGGACCGGAACTCGCCCAACCTGCTCGTGCTCGATCCGGCAACGGGCGACGTGCTTCGGAGTCATGTTTTTCGGCCAGGCCTCCGGAAATGCGTGGCGGGGAGATTGAACAGCCAGCGGAAACCAGTGATCTGTTGCGACGCGACGGATCGGTCATTGTGCTGTACTGACTTTGATTTGCGCGTTCTGTGGACGGTGCGCGGCGCGGAGAACGGGTTCGGAGGTATTATTGACATCGCGGACCTGGACGCCGACGGCGACTGCGAAATCCTGGCGCAGAGCAGCTCGGCCGTGTACGCGTTGGACCGAAACGGCAAGACGCTGGCTCAAGCCGCCACGGGAGCGCATATTGCGAGCGCGGCTTTGGCATCCGTTGGAGGACGAGATTTGACTGTCGTGGCGGCCGGTGGAGTGATGACGGTCCTCGAACTCAGAAGTCCCGATTTGTCGCGGACTGTCCTGTCCGCGACGGCTGGCGGGATGACGCTACTCTTGGTCGGGCTGGGCACATATCTCAAAGTGAGGAGGAAGCGCCCGCATCTCATCTCCGATCGACATGCGGAGCTGCTCGATGCCATGACCGCGTTTGGGCACGCGGGTGGCTCTCTGCGCATCATCGATCGGTTGCGGTTTCATCTGCAGAACTGGGACCGCTGGGCTGGCGGGGACACGCCGGTCGCTACCAACTTCGCGGAACTCGTAGACGAGTTTGAACAGTCCGTTCAGCCGGACCTGTTGGAAGTCGCATCGCTCGCCAGGCGCGCCGGCGTCGAGTCGTCTGTCTGGAAACCTCTGGAAGAGAGTTCGCACCGTGCCGCTACGGAGTTGGAGATTCTTCTAAAGTCATCCGCAAAAGAAAGGGTGGAACGCGCCGTTTCGCACTTGAGCGAAGTTGACAAGCGCCTGGAAACGGTGCGCGGGTATCTGCGAAGGCACTATAGCACGCCGCTCCGGACATCGGTGGAGCGAGTTGTCGCGCGTCGTCGCCATGAACTCCGGGGAATCGGCGCAACGGTTGCCGTGTCGGGGCTGAACGACGAGTCCTCGTCCGTATTCTGTTCCGGAGTAGCTCTGGAGAAGATCCTCGACGGAGTGGTGGACAACGCGATCCACGCTATGGCCGGTGCGGCGCAGCGGTCGCTTGCCATTGAGGTCAAACAGGAGGGCGATCATTACCTCGTCGATGTGTGCGACACCGGGTGCGGAATCGCCCAAAGTGACTGGGAGCGTATCTTCGACCGCGAGTACACGACCAAATTGACCGGTGGATTCGGCCTCTATTATGCTCGAAAGGAACTGGCTCGCTTCAGCGGGAGGATCTTCGTTGCGGGGAGTGCTGTTGGCGAGGGCACGACAATCCGGGTTGTGATGCGCTCCGCTTGAAACGTCGTTCCGGCGGGGCGGCGCCGAGAGAGAGACTTCGAAAGGTAGGGCGAAAGTGGCGGACGACACGTTGCGCATACTGGCCGTCGATGACGACCAGGGATTCCTTGCCGATCTCGCCGGAATGATCGAAGGACAGTTTGAACTCATTTGCGCGCGAACGAGTGAGCAGGCCCTTCGGGCAGTCGAAAAAGGGGGAGTTCATGCCGTCCTGCTCGATCTCGATCTTGGGCACGCCACTGACGGCTATGCGATTCTCGAAAAGATTCAGGAGGTCGAGCCGGATCTGCCGGTGATCATCGTCACACAAGACACGTCGGCACGATCGGCGGTCCACGCGTTGAAGATGGGTGCGGTGGATTATGTCGACAAGTCACCCGACCTCGCGGATTTGAAGCTCCGGATCACACGCGCCCTGGAAGAGCAGCGATTGAAACGCCAGAATGTCTTCCTCCGCCGGGCGATCGATGATCTGAAGGGAGAGCTGCTCGGGGAGGCACCAATCATGCGGGAACTCCGGGAGGCGATCGGCCGCGCCGCACCGCACGCGACACCTGCGCTGCTTGTGGGCGAGACCGGGACCGGCAA
>JBGSIK010000027.1:0-4031 GCA_041742575.1 Candidatus Krumholzibacteriia bacterium | reverse complement strand
GCGATCCATGGATTTTGGCTGCGGAAGTGGTTGATCACCAAAATCTGGCCACCCGGTCGGCACACGCGAACCATTTCCTGCATCATCCGTTTCGGGTCTGATACGACGCTGACGACGTGAAACGAGGTTACGACGTCGAATGAAGCGTCGGGGAACTCAAGTTGTTCAGCGTTCATGGTTCGCACGTTGACGTGAGACCAGGCGGCGTCGCGAATCTGCTCCTCGGCTTTGGACAGCATTTTTTCCGACAAGTCGACTCCCGTGACGATTGCCGTCGTCGGGTAGGCCTTCAGTGACAGTCCGGTACCGACGCCGACTTCAAGCACGCGGTCGCCGTCGGCGATGCCCAGCGTCTGGATCGAATTCCAAATATTTTGGCGCGCGAAAAGCGGCCAGACCGCCTCGTAAACGGGTGTCAAGTTGCGATAAAAAAGGCTCGCGTGAGGTGCGGCAACCTTTTTCACCCTCGACTTAGTTCTCTTCTCTGGCGTGCGACCAGATCGAGTGGGCGAATTACTTTGAATTGTTTTGGAAGCCATCGCTATTGTTTCTTGCCTTCGAGAATGCTTTGCAACGAGCTGACTGATTCTAGGAGAAAGCAACCATGACTGGGCACCAGAAGTAGGTGTGCCTCACGTGCTCGCGAGGCACGGGGATCTCTGCCCACGGTAGCTCGGCGACAAAGCGAAGGATGTACTCCGAGTTCCGTATCCGTTTCTCGTTTAGCTCTTCGAGCTTCCGAAGCTGCACCAACCCGATGGCTGCCGAGATCTCACTCATGCGGTTGTTGTAGGCCAGCAGCACGTGCGTGTCCCGGTCGAGCATACCATGGCTTCGGAGGAGACGTCCGAGCCGCGCTAGTTCCGCGTCATTGGTCGTGATTAGGCCGCCCTCTCCTGTCGTCATGTGCTTCGTGGCAAAGAAGGAGTAGGCTCCCGCCCGGCCCCAACTCCCAACCATCCGACCCCGGTAGCGGGTCCCGTGCGCCTGGGCGCAGTCCTCGAGCACCCTCAGGCCGTGCCGGTCTGCGAGTTGGAGCAGCGCCTCCATCTTCGCTGCGGCGCCGAACAAGTGTACGGGCAACAAGGCTTTGGTCCGTGGCGTCACATGCTCCGCAGCGCTCTCCGGCGAGAGGCACAGGTCATCGGCGTCAATGTCCGCGAAGACGGGCGTCGCGCCCACGTAGAGGACCGCCGACACGGTGGCGAAGAAGGTGAGTGGCGGCACGATGACTTCGTCCCCGCGTCTGATGCCCATCGCCTCAAGGGCGATGTGCAGAGCAGCAGTGCCCGTGCTGACGGCCACGGCGTGCTGAGTTCCCACGTAGGCGGCGAACTGCCTCTCGAACTGCTCCACGCGCGGCCCCGAGGTGTATTGCCCCGACAGTAGCACCTCGCGGACCGCAGTGGCCTCTTCCTCGCCCACGAATGGTTTGGCGACGGATATGGTCTGGGCGCTCATGGTCTTGTCTTCCTCATGAGTAATCGAACCGGTTGTTGCGCAAACGGGGAGACTCCCAGTCGAGCCCCTCACTCCTCAGTTTCTCTGCGAGTTCCCGGATGCCCTGTTCCACGCTGTACTCCGCTTGCCACCCAAGGATGTTCTTGAAGCGCTGGCAGTTGATGCGATAGTTGCGACGATCGGTAGGTTGACTAGGCTTGGTTTCGATCTCGGTTCCTGGTAAACACAACCGAACAATCTCGGCAATCTCGCGCACCGTCTTGTTGTTCGTTTCCTCGCCGACGTGAAAGAGACGGCGGTCGCGCGCAAAACGGGGCGCAACGAGGACAGTGACCACGGCTCGGGCCACGTCACGGACGTGGATCAACGAGCGATACTGCTGACCGTCGCCGAAGAGCGTGATACGGCCATTCCGCCATGCTTTGTACACGAAAAGGTTCGTTACCAGATCGAGCCGCACTCGAGGTGACCACCCGAAAACAGTGGTCAAGCGCAGGATAGTGGGGTGGAAGTGCGGCACCTCGCTCGCCCGTGCCATGATGATGCGCTCGGCCTGGATCTTGCCGTCTGCGTAAAGAGAGAGTGGGGCCGTCGGTGTTTCCTCGTTGACCTCGCTGTAGAGATCCTTCACGTTGCCGTAGACCGAACAGGACGAGAGAAAGATGAAGTCGCGCACGGGCTCGAGGTTCGGGTCCGTGCAGCAGTCGACCACGGTCCTGGTGCATTGGACGTTGGTCGTGTAGTGCGCTTTGTAGTTACTCCTGCAGGCATCCTCTCCGACGATACCAGCAAGGTGGATGACCGCCTCCATGCCCTCCAGGGCATATACGACATCTTTCGAGCTACGGCAGTCTCCTTCAATGAGCTTCACGCGGTCGCCAAACAGCGAAAGCGCCTCGCTGCCCCAGTAGAACAAATCCAGCACGGCGGGCTCGTGGCCACTCAGTAGAAGCTCCTCCACAACGAGAGACCCGATGTACCCCGCGCCGCCGGTGACAAGTACTTTCATGACATCCACTCCACGACACCGTCGTTTGTAGTCACGTGCCAACCCGACGGTTGCGCCGGGCCAGTGTTTGCGCGCGCCGATCAGGCTGAGAGCCGCCCCACTTGTGCGGTTCAGCCCTTCCACGTGATTCGCTGCTGTCCTGCGATGGCCGACAGGACCCCTACAGCAAAGCCAACTTGGGACAGTGCGAACGAGAACGCCGGACGCACAAGCGGGATCGGCAGGTCCCACCGCTCGGCCACCGATCCCAGGATCGCGGCGAGATAGAAGGCGAAGAAACCCAGGGCCACCATGCTGTAGAAGGGTGAGCCAGACGCCAGGATGGTCACAGAGGCGGTCGCCGCAAGCAGAAAGAAAGGGGAGAGCCAGCGAAGAACCTTGTGGCACCACAGGGCCCACGCGTAGCCAGGGTACCGCAACGGGTTCAAGAGGTGTCGGTAGGACCACGTGCCCTGCCAGTTCCGGACGGTCATCCGCACCCGGGAGCGGAATTCCGAGCGCGGCTCGTGATCGAGATAGTCGTAGGCGATGGCCTGCAAGGGATACGCCATGCTGAAACCCTGGGAGATCACATCGAGGGGCAGGGTGCAATCGCCTCCGTAGGCGGCCGTCTGAGGCCTGTAGAGCTCCTTGCGGACAAGCATGCATGCGCCGGAGCAGACAGCAAGCAGTCCAAGCTGTGTCTCAAGTCGCCGCAGCTTGAGCTCGTAGCTCCAGTAGAGATCTTTGCTCGCGGCCACCCCTGTGGCCGTGCGATGTCGGATGAGCAGGTGCCCTGTGGCGCCTCCAATCTTGGGGTCCGCGAACGGCCGAGTCGCCTGCTGGAGGAACTGCGGCTCGAAGCGGGTATCGGTGTCAGTGAAAAGAAGGACGTCACCTTGGGCCACGTCCGCCCCACGGTTCATAGTCTTGATGACGCCACGTCGTTCCCGGACCGCTACTAGTCGAATGCGCTCGTCCTGAGCTACCAGGCGCGTGACCGTGGCCTCAGTCTCATCGGTAGAGCCGTCGGAGGCAACAATTACTTCCAGGCGACACCGCGGATAGGGACAGGTGAGGATGTTCCTGATCTTGTCGGCGATCGTGTGACCCTCGTTGTAGGCAGTGACGATGACGGAGAGAAAGGGAACCTCCGCCGGCACCGGGGTCCTCTCCTGCATCGGAACCAGACGAGCCCAAAGCTGCAGCATCCGCAGATACCCGTCATAGACCGTGTAAATCACGGCGACCGAGATCCAGAAGAGGGCAGCCGCGGCGAACACTTCTTCTTCCTCTCACAACCTAGTACGACTTTGTTAACTTGCGGTGCGAGTTCCTTGAGGAAATCCGCCGCACTGCATAGTGATCACTTTTGAGGACATTGTACTTTTTCGCCATTTTCGATACGCTGACGCGCGATGCCGGTCGTGGAGTCGCCCGCCTGGCTCGCGCGTCTGACGACCTGGCTCGAGCACTTCGAGCTGGTGTTCGCGCATCGCGCGCAGCGGGGCGGACTGCGGCGATACGTCGAGGGCATCCTGTGCGACAGTCGGCGCAAGTCGATGGCCGCGATGTGGGCTCG
>JBGSIK010000026.1:0-2259 GCA_041742575.1 Candidatus Krumholzibacteriia bacterium | reverse complement strand
CGTGATGCGGGCGCTCACCGGCCCCGAGTTGGGGCCGCTCCCCTGGCGGCTCGCAATCGCCGGCAAGGGCCCCGATGAAGAGAGGCTCCGCGGGCTCGCCCATTCGCTTGGCATCGCGCACCGCGTGGCTTTTTGCGGGTTCGTCGCGGACATCCCTCGATGGCTGGCCGCCACGGACGTGTTCATCCTGCCGTCGCTCATCGAAGGATTCGGCTACGTGCTCGCCGAGGCAGCGGCGGCCGGGAAGCCGATTGTGTCCTATCGTGCCAGCAGCATCCCCGAGGTGGTTAGAGACGGGGAAACAGCCCTCCTCGCCGGATACGGCGACGATGCGGCCTTCGCGGCCCACCTGCAGCGGCTGCTTACGGATGCCGCTTTGAGGAAGCACATGGGTACACTCGCCCGCCGGGATGCATTCGCCCGGCACGGTGTCGAGACGATGGTCGACGGGATGGAGACGATACTGGCCCAGGTCGTGCCTTCAGGCGGTCCGCCGAATGCGTGAGGACGAATGTTGGCATGTGGGCAAACCTCGTAAACGCTGTCGAAAGGAGAATCCATGGTTCGTTTCAACCGCATAAGCGCTCTATCAGCGGCTCTGATATTCGGTGTCGCAGTCGCCGCACTCTGTGCCGCGTCGCCCGCGCTCGGAGCGGATAAAGAACAGCAGACAACCCTTTTTGTGAACCTGACCTCCGACGACCTGTGGAATTGCCAAATGGCGCTCGGCTACGCGGAGAAGGTGCACGAACTCGGGTATCCGGTCGTGGTCTTCCTGAACGTGCGCGCGGTCCGGCTTGCCGATAAGAACCTGCCTCAGCCGCGCATGGCGCTCACCGGTCAAACGCCGCGGGAGGCACTCACGAAGCTCATCGAAACCGGAATTACGGTCTACGTCTGCCCCTCCTGCGCCAAGCAAGCCGGCATGACGGACGAGAGCTGGATGGCCGGCGTCAAGCTGGGAGATCCCGACATGGTGGCGATCCAGATGCACCCCATGACGAAGTTGATGTCCTACTGACGGGCGGGCTTAGCCTGCACCAAGCAAGGCGGGAGGTTTAATCTACTGTCGTTTAATGAGATAACTTGACCGATCGGCTTGACAGGCCACACGATATTTGCCACTATGGACCGGTTCCCCCCATGGCTGCATCCAGTGGGCGGGGATGCGCGCAAGATCCGAGACATAGGGCCCGGCGCGGATCCGGGAACAGACGTACAGGCGGATGATCTTCAACCAACGAGGAGCCCGACATGCCGACGAACCTGCGTAACCGCCACTTCCTCAAACTCGAGGATTTCACCCCCGCCGAGATCCGCTTCCTCCTGGATCTTTCCCGCCAGCTCAAGGCGGCGAAGTACGGCGGTTACGAGCGGCAGCATCTCAAGGGCAAAAACATCGCGCTCATCTTCGAAAAAACCTCCACGCGTACGCGGTGCGCGTTCGAAGTGGCCGCGTACGATCAGGGCGCGCACGTCACCTACCTCGGCCCATCCGGATCACAGATCGGCCACAAGGAATCGATGAAAGACACGGCCCGCGTGCTCGGGCGCATGTACGACGGCATCGAGTACCGTGGCTTCGGCCAGGAGATCGCCGAGGAACTCGCGCGCCACGCCGGTGTTCCGGTGTGGAACGGGCTCACCGACGACACCCACCCCACGCAGGTTCTGGGCGACATGCTCACCATGCAAGAGCACAGCCGCAAGGACCTCGCTGAAGTATCTTTCTGCTATCTCGGCGACGCGCGCAACAACATGGGTAACTCGCTCATGATGGGATCTTCGAAGCTGGGGATGGACATCCGGCTGTGCGCGCCGCGCGCGTGCTGGCCGTCACAGGACCTCGTGGAGCGATGTCGCCGATATGCCGCGGAGAGCAAGGGAAAGATCCTACTCACCGAGAAAGTCGCCGAGGGCGTCAAAGGCGTCGATTTCCTCCACACCGACGTGTGGGTGTCGATGGGCGAGGCGGAGTCGAAGTGGGAGGAACGGATTTCGCTCCTCAAACCGTACCAGGTGAACGCGAAGGTCGTAGAACTCACCGGCAATCCGGATGTGAAGTTCATGCACTGCCTGCCGGCGTTCCATAACCGCGAGACCAAGATCGGTGAGGAGATCTTCCGGAAGTACGGCCTCGACGGTCTGGAGGTCACGGAAGAGGTCTTCGAATCTCCACGCTCGATCGTCTGGGGCCAGGCCGA
This sequence comes from Candidatus Krumholzibacteriia bacterium, assembly GCA_041742575.1. Classification (GTDB taxonomy): domain Bacteria; phylum Krumholzibacteriota; class Krumholzibacteriia; order WVZY01; family JAKEHA01; genus JBGSIK01. The sequence continues at coordinate 55 of JBGSIK010000026.1, read as the reverse complement.
AAACCGCGTCCACACCATCAAAGCAGTCATGATCGCCACACTCGGCGACTAAACA
>JBGSIK010000025.1:0-3204 GCA_041742575.1 Candidatus Krumholzibacteriia bacterium | reverse complement strand
AGCTCGCCGGCCGGATAAGCTTCGGCGTGGATGTAGGAGATCTCCTTGAGCTTGAGCGCTCCTTCCAATGCCACCGGGAAGTTCGCGCCGCGCCCCAGGAACAGGAAATTGGAGAAGTCGCAGTAGGCTTTGGCGATGTCGAAGATCTGATCGTTCTTTTCGAGGATGGACCGGACCTGCTCGGGGAGTTTCTGCAGGTGCTCGATCTGCTCCTGTCCCTCCCGCTTCGACATGATTCGCATCCTTCCCAGCAGCAACGCCAACAAGCTCAGCACGGTCACCTGGCCCGTGAACGCTTTGGTGGAAGCGACACCGATCTCCGGGCCGGCGTGGATGTACACACCGCCGTTCGACTCCCGCGCGATCGTGCTGCCGACCACGTTCGATATGCCCAACACGCGCGATCCCTTGCGCCCCGCTTCACGCATCGCTTCCAGGGTGTCGATGGTCTCGCCCGACTGGCTGATGGCGAGGGTCACCGTGTTCGCCTCGATCATCGGGTTCCGGTAGCGGAACTCGGAAGCGTACTCGACATCCACGGGAATGCGCGCGTACTCCTCGACGATGTACTCGCCGATGAGCCCGGCATGCCAGCTGGTCCCGCATCCCAGGATGTTGATGTGCTTGATCTCCCTCAACTCCGCCTCATTCATGTTGAGTCCGCCGAGCCTCGCCATCCCTTCGTCGTGTATCAAGCGCCCGCGCATGGCGTTCTGGATCGTTTCCGGCTGCTCGAAGATCTCTTTGAGCATGAAGTGCGCGAAACCGCCCTTCTCGATCTGGTCCAGGTTCCAGTCGATGAGGTGGATTTCCTTGTCCACCGTCACATCCTCGGGTGTCCTCGTCCTGAAGTGATCCCGCCACACCGTGACCATTTCTTTGTCGTCGAGATACACGGCTTTCTGCGTATGCTTGAGTATCGCGGAGACGTCGGAAGCGAGGAAGTTCTCGTGATCACCGACTCCGATCACGAGAGGGCTCCCGTTGCGCACGCCGACGAGGATGTCCGGCTCCCGGCTGCTTACGACGACCAGACCGTAGGTCCCCTCGAGCTGCGCAACGGCGTTCTGGACCGCCCTCTCCAGGGAGCGGTCGTAGAACTTCTCGATCAGGTGCGCGATCACTTCGGTGTCCGTCTGGGTGACGAATCTGTGGCCCTCGCGCTCGAGCTGTTTCTTCAAGAGCGCGTAGTTTTCGATGATGCCGTTATGCACCACGGCGATATCGCCCGTGCAGTCGACGTGCGGATGTGCGTTCTCCGTATTCGGCTCTCCGTGGGTGGCCCAGCGTGTATGCGCTATTCCCGTCGTGCCTTTGAATTTCCGCTTCAACAACAGATCTTCGAGGTGTGAGATCTTGCCCTTGGTCTTCTCCACCTGCAGCTTTCCGTCTTCCAGAATCGCCACGCCCGCGGAGTCGTACCCGCGGTACTCCAACCTCTTCAACCCCTCGACCAAGATCGGGAGCGCCCGAGCCCCGCCTACATATCCTATGATTCCGCACATCGCGATTACCCCGCTACGTTTTACGATTTTCCCAGGAGGCCCGCAGGATCTCCTTGGCAGTTTGCACGTGGCCCGCGGCCCGATCCTCCGTGGAAGCTTCAGCGATCACGCGCACCAAGCCCTCCGTGTTCGACACCCTGAGGTGGAACCAACCGTCGTCGAAGTACGCCTTGACGCCGTCCTGAACGTCGAGCTGCGCCGGCTTCAAAACTCGCACCAGCTCCGAGATCGCGTCGGGCTGGAAGGGTCCGGCGAGCCCGACCTTTTCCTTCATGATGTGGAAGGGTGGATACTTGTTCAACTGTTCACGCAACGACACGCCGCGTTCGGCCAACAACTGCAAGACCAGTGCCATGCCGAGAGGAGCGTCCCGGCCGGGATGCAGCTCCGGATAAATGACGCCTCCGTTTCCCTCTCCGCCGATAACCGCCCCCGTTTCCAGCATGCGGTTGACGACGTGCGCCTCTCCCACTGGGGTACGAGACACATCGACCGCGTAATTTCGCGCAATCGCCTCCACGACCGACGAGGTGCTCACGTTGACGACCACCGGACCTTTAGCCCGGGACAGGACGAGATCGACCGCCAGCGCGAGCGTGTATTCCTCGCTCACCGCGCGGCCGTCCCCATCGACCAGGGCAAGGCGGTCCGCATCCGGATCACATGCGAAGCCGAGGTCCGCCCCTTCCTCGCGGACGCGTTCGGCGAGCTCGCCCAGGTTCTCCGGGCGCGGCTCGGGATCACGGTAGAAATCGCCGTTCGACTCGCAGTTGAGCTCGATCACGTGCACCCCGAGATCGTCCAGGAGCTGCGGGGCGACCACGCTGCCGGCCCCATTGATACAGTCGAGGACAACCTTGAACTTCCGTTCGCGGATGCGGTCCACATCGATCGCGTCGAGGTCGAGAATGCCGCGGATGTGATCGTCGGCCGCGGGTGCGTACTCCTTCACGCGCCCCGTCGAAAGCCCGTCCGCGTGCGCGAACTTGCCGGAGACGAACGCGGCGTGGAGTTCATCCCCATCATTCTTGGAAATGAAGATCCCGCGGCGATCGAGGAACTTGAGCGCGTTCCACTGGACCGGATTGTGGCTCGCGGTGACGATGATCCCGCCCGCGGCCCCCAACCGTTCCGTCATGATCTCGACCGTCGGCGTGGTTGCTATGCCGAGGTCCACGCAGTCCCGTCCCGACCCCGCGACAGCGCCTATCACCGAGCACGCGAACGCCTCTCCCGACGGGCGCGTGTCCCGACCCACCACAACCTCCCCCTCGGGGAGCGTCGCGCAGAATGCAAGTGTGAGCCGGGTGACGACCTCGACATCGATGGTCCGGCCGACGATCCCTCTTGCGCCGGCTACACTAAAGAGGAGCTTTTCGGACACATGGGCCTTTCCTGGTGAAGACGGGACTCGGAAGAGAGCATAATTGTTCGAGTGGCGGCGCGCACGTAAAAAAAACGCGCCGTTCCTCCCCTTCCCCGATCGGCGTCTCGGCGTTGGGCTTGGATCGGATATCATCGTCCACATCGAAGGGCCGAGCTCGGGGGGGGGGGCGCGGGCGGGGCCGTCGTCATTCCGGGGACGCCCACGCCCCCACCAAAAATGCGGATCCGAGCAGAAAAACGCCCCCGCCCGACAACAGTTACACTTATAAACCGGAAGTGAAGGCCACCAGCACGAATACGGTCGCGCCCAGAA
>JBGSIK010000024.1:0-8766 GCA_041742575.1 Candidatus Krumholzibacteriia bacterium | reverse complement strand
GTACGACACGAACTTCGCCAACCCCAAACTCTCCGCCACCTTCGTGATCGCCGCCGTCAACGTCGTCTTGCCGTGATCAACGTGCCCAATCGTCCCTATGTTCACATGCGGCTTGGTCCGCTCGAACTTCTGCTTTGCCATCGTGGCCCCTCCTGCTGACCTAACTCTGAACGACTTTGCCCTGGAACTTGTTGACCATCTCCTCCGCGAGACCCTTGGGCAGTTCCTCGTACCGGGAGAATTGCATGGTGTACACGGCCCGCCCCTGCGTGAGCGAACGCAGATCGGTGGCGTATCCGAACATCTTGGATAGCGGCACGCGAGCGGCGATCACCTGCGCATCGGCGCGCTGGTACATCCCCCCGACACGCCCGCGGCGGGAACTCAGGTCGGCGATGACGTCTCCCATGTATTCCTTGGGGACAACCACTTCCACATCCATGATCGGCTCGAGCAGAGTGGGGTTCGCTTTCAGCACCGCTTCCTTGAAAGCCAATGCCGCCGCCATCCTGAACGCGATGTCGCTCGAATCCACTTCGTGGTACGAACCGTCCAACAGCGTTGCTTTGACGCCGACCATCGGGTAACCGGCGATGACCCCCGAGCCCATGGAGTTGCGGAGGCCCCGCTCGATGGCGGGAATGTATTCCTTCGGGATCGACCCACCGACGGTCTTGTTCTCGAACACGAAGTCCTCGCCGTTGCGGATGGGCTCGATGCGGATAATCACATCCCCGTACTGGCCTCGCCCGCCTGTTTGCCGCACGAACCTGCCTTCCGCCTCGGCCTCCGAGCAAATGGACTCCTTGTACGCCACCTGCGGTTTCCCCACATTCGCTTGCACATTGAATTCCCGGAGCATGCGATCGACCAGAATCTCCAAGTGAAGCTCGCCCATGCCCGAGATGAGCGTCTGCCCCGTTTCCTGGTCCACCCGCACTTGAAACGTCGGGTCCTCGTCGCTCAGCCGTCCGAGTGCGGTCGAGAGCTTCTCGTCGTCGGCCTTCGTCTTCGGCTCGATCGCGACCGACAACACCGGTTCCGGGAAGTGCATCGATTCCAGGCGTATCGGGCGCCTCACGTGGCACAGCGTCTCTCCCGTGCGGGCCTCCTTGAGGCCCACGACCGCGCCGATGTCGCCGGAGTATATGGCCTCCCGGTCCTCGCGTTTGTTGGCGTGCATCTGAAGCAGGCGTCCGATGCGTTCCTTCTTGTTCGTGTTCGCGTTCAGCACCTGCATTCCGGACTCCAGCACTCCGCTGTAGATGCGCACGTAGGTCAGCTTTCCCACATGTGGGTCGGACATGATCTTGAATACCAGCCCGGAAAAAGGCTGTTCGTCGCCGGCTTTCCGCTCTTCCTCTTTCTTCGTGAACGGGTTGATCCCGAAGACCGCCGGGACGTCCAGCGGCGACGGAAGCAGGTGCACGATCGCGTCCAGAAGGCGTTGCACGCCCTTGTTCTTGAACGCCGATCCGCACATGACCGGTACGAATTTTCCTTCCAGCATGGCCCTGCGCATCACGCGCCGCATCGTGTCCTGGGCCCCTTCGCCCGAGTCCACGAACTGCGTCATCAGTTCGTCGTCGAAGTCCGAGAGGTTCTCGATGATCTTCGCCCGGTGCTCCTTCGCCATGGAGAGCATATCGCTCGGGATCTCCTCTTCGTCGAAGGTCGCTCCCAGGGTATCGTCGTGGTAGAAAAAGGCCCTCATCCGGATCAGGTCGATGATCCCGGTGAACAGATCGCCGGCCCCGATCGGCAGCTGTATCGGCACCGCGTTCGCGCCCAGGCGCTCCCTGATCATGGCGACGACGTTCAGGAAGTCCGCTCCCATCCGATCCATCTTGTTCACGAAAGCGATACGCGGGACACCGTATTTGTCCGCCTGGCGCCACACGGTCTCGGACTGGGGCTCGACGCCGCCCACGGCGCAGAAGAGAGCGATCGCGCCGTCGAGGACGCGGAGACTCCGCTCCACTTCCACGGTGAAATCCACGTGGCCCGGCGTGTCGATGATGTTTATCCTGGTGTCGAGGCCTTTGTTGTCCTTCCAGACACAGGTCGTCGCGGCGGAAGTGATCGTGATTCCGCGCTCTTTCTCCTGCTCCATCCAGTCCATGGTGGCGGCGCCGTCATGCACCTCTCCCATCCGATGGAGACGCCCCGTGTAAAAGAGGATTCTCTCGGTGAGCGTAGTCTTACCGGCATCGATGTGCGCCATGATGCCGATATTGCGAACTCTTTCGAGAGGTACAGTTCGAGCCATTTTTCGTCACCGCCCGACCGACACCGCGACCGGTCGAGCGGTCGGGCTCGATCGGTCAGCGGGAGACCGGAGGTAAGATCCGCTGAACAGCCAGGTAAATCGAAAGCCTCCGAGTCCGGTTATTCGAAGCGCCCCCACAGAGCGCCTGCATTTGAGTCGATCGGTCGCCCGCGTTCAAGGCGGGCAACTGCTATTACCACCTGAAATGGGCGAATGCCTTGTTGGCTTCCGCCATCTTGTGGGTATCTTCCTTCTTCTTGATGGCCGGCCCTTCATTCCGGGATGCGGCCATGAGTTCGTTCGCCAGCCGCTCCGCCATCGTATGTTCGGAGCGCGCGCGGGAAAACTCCGTGAGCCAGCGCATCGCCAGGGCGAGTCGTCTCGATGGACGCACCTCGATCGGTATCTGATAAGTCGCGCCGCCGACGCGCCGGGACGCCACTTCCAAGACAGGCCTCGTGTTGTCGATCGCCTTCTTGAAAACCTCGAGGCCGCGCTGGCCGGTCTTCTTTTCGATGATGTCGAAACAGTCGTAGACGATCCGTTCCGCCAGCGACTTCTTGCCGCGCCGCATCACGTAGCTGACGAAACGCGCCACAATGATGTCGTGGTACTTCGGATCTCCAAGATGCTCTCTTTGCTTTGTCGCTCTTCTTCTCGGCATGAGTCGTTCGCTTTGGTCAAGATTCCATTACGATTTCGGTCGCTTGGCACCGTACTTCGAGCGACCGTTTTTCCGCCCGTCCACCCCCGACGCATCCAAGACGCCCCGGATGATGTGGTAGCGGACGCCGGGGAGGTCTTTCACTCGGCCCCCGCGGATCAACACGATCGAGTGCTCCTGCAGGTTGTGGCCCTCGCCGGGGATGTAGGCGGTGACCTCGTACCCATTCGTCAGGCGCACACGAGCGATCTTGCGCATGGCCGAGTTCGGCTTCTTGGGCGTGGCCGTATATACCCTCGTACACACCCCCCGCTTCTGAGGGCATTGCTGCATCGCGGGCGTTTTCGTCCTCGCCCGCTGAATCTTCCGCCCTCGCCGGATCAGTTGATTGATCGTCGGCACAGTTCCTCCAGACCTGATCGCATTACAAGCATGATACCGCCCGCAACCCGGAGTGCCCTTGGACGGCTTCTAGCGTCGGAATGCGGACCACAAGCCTAATAACTAGTTGTCGTTATTTAGGTTAAGCAGGACTTCCGGGCAAGGAAGTGTAGGGCTGCAAAGGAACGAATTTACCCGCTTGTGACGAAGTTGTCAAGCGAATTCCTCGCCGTAACTGCCTATTTTTCTACACCTTCCTTGCCGCTGGCCGACAGCGGTTCCTGTTCACCCGATGCCGTCGGCGTAATCGCTCCTACCTCCATCTCGGGGGCCTCTTCCAGCCCCTCGATTTCCTCATCAGCGTTCTCGTCGTACACGAGATCGATCTTGTTGTAGTCCTTGATGCCGGTCCCGGCCGGAATCAAGTGCCCCATGATCACGTTTTCTTTGAGCCCCAGCAGGCGGTCGCGTTTGCCGCGCACCGCGGCGTCGGTCAACACGCGGGTCGTCTCCTGGAAGCTGGCGGCCGAGATGAAGCTCTCCGTGCTCAGTGAAGCTTTCGTGATGCCGAGCAGCATGGGCTTGAACGTCGCCGCTTTGCCGCCATCACGGATTACGTTGTCGTTTTCTTCCCGGAAAGTAATCTTGTCCACCAGGTCGCCATCGAGGAACTGCGTGTCGCCGGGGTCCTCGACCTGCACTTTCTGGAGCATCTGACGCACGATGGTCTCGATGTGCTTGTCGTTTATGCTCACGCCCTGAAGGCGGTAGACCTCCTGGATCCCGTTGACCAGATACTCCTGCGCGGCGTTGACGCCCTTGATGCTCAGAATGTCGAAAGGATTGACCGGGCCTTCGGTCAGATTGTCGCCGGCTTCGACACGGTCGCCCTCGTACACGCGCAGATGCTTGCCCTGCGGAATGATGTAGCTCCGCTCGTCTCCGCTCTCGTTGCGGATGACGATTTTGCGCATGCCTCGCGTTATGGGCCCGAATTCCACCATACCGTCGATTTCCGAAATCACCGCTGATTCCTTGGGTTTGCGCACTTCGAAAAGCTCGGCCACCCGCGGCAGGCCGCCGGTGATGTCACTGGTCTTGCTTGCTTCCCGCGGAATCTTGCAGAGCTGATCGCCCGCCATGACCTGTTGGCCGTCCTTCACCAGCAGAATGGCTTCCGTCGGTATGATGAAATTGCCCACCACGTGACCCGTCGCGCCCGCGATCTCGATGTGCGGATGATGCCGCTTTTCCCGGTCCTCGATCACCACCATCTGCATTTTCCCGGTTTTGTCGTCGATCTTCTCCTTGATCGTGACGTCCAGGATCAGATCGCCGAAGCGGATGGTGCCGTCCTTGTCGGTGAGAATGACGTCCGAGTAGGGGTCCCACTCATAGATCACGGCCCCCGCCTGGACCGGATCGCCGTCCTTCACGTGCACTTCCGCGCCGTACGGCACGCCGAACCGCGAGCGCACGCGGTCACCCTCGTCCAGAAGCAGGAACTCGGCCTTGCGCGAGATGACGATATCGCGGCCGCTCCGCCCCCGGACCACACGCAGGTTCTTGAAAGTCGCCCGGCCCTGGTACTTGACGGTCTTCTGCGTCTGTTCGGCGATGCGGCCGGCGATGCCGCCGATGTGGAACGTTCTCAGCGTGAGCTGGGTCCCGGGCTCCCCGATGCTCTGCGCCGCGATGACCCCCACGGCCTCGCCTTTCTCCACCAGCCTGCCCGTGGCCAGGTTGGTGCCGTAGCAGAGACCGCACACACCGCGTTTGGCTTCGCAGGTGAGAACGCTTCGGATCTTCACCTTTTCCACACCGCGATCTTCGATGTGCGCGGCGAGGTCGGTGGTGAGCAGCGTGTTGGCCTCGACGATGATGTCTCCAATTATCGGGTCCAGCACGTCGTCCACCGTCACGCGACCGCGAATACGATCGGACAGCGACTCGATGATCTCTTCGCCCTCTTTGAGCGCTCCGATGTCGATGCCCATGATCGTGCCGCAATCGGGCTCGGTGACGATAACATCCTGGGCAACGTCCACCAGACGCCGCGTGAGGTAACCGGCATCCGCCGTTTTGAGCGCGGTGTCGGCCAGACCTTTCCGGGCTCCGTGGGTGGAGATGAAGTACTGCAGCACCGTCAGCCCCTCGAGGAAATTCGCCACGATGGGGGTTTCGATGATCTCGCCGATCTGGCCGGTGATCTTCTTCTGCGGCTTGGCCATGAGTCCGCGCATGCCCGCCAGCTGGCGGACCTGTTCCTTGCTCCCGCGGGATCCGGAATCGCACATCATGAAGATGGGATTGAATCCGCTTCTGTCTTTGCGCAACGCCTCCATCATGAGATCTCCGACCTCCGAGGTCGTGCGCGTCCAGTTGTCGATCACCTTGTTGTACCGCTCGCCGTCGGTGATGTCGCCTTCCTCGTACTGGCGGACGATCTGATTGATGTTGTTGGTCGCCCGTTCGATGATCTTTGCCTTCTCCGGCGGAATCACGAGATCGTCCATACCGATGGTGAGCCCGCTCAAGGTCGCGTACTTGAATCCCAGGTCTTTGAGATCATCGAGGAATTGAATGGTTCGACTCAGGCCGAGCCTGTCGAAACAATCGCTCACGAGGTTGGTGAGCCCCTTCTTGTCCAGCACGTCGTTCATGTACCGGAGTTCCTCGGGGACGATCTGATTGAATACGACCCGGCCGACGGTCGTTTGCACGATCTCGCCGTTGAGGCGCAGCTTGATCTTGGCGTGCAGATCGAGTTGCCCGGCTTGATGGGCGATCGCGACCTCGTCCATGGAATACAAGGCCTTGCCCTCCCCCCTGGCGCCTATTTTCGCCATGGTGAGGAAGTAGACTCCGATGACCATGTCCTGGGAAGGCACCGCCAGCGGCTTGCCGTTGGCCGGAGAAAGAACGTTGTGGGCGGACAACATCAGCGTCCGCGCCTCCAGCTGCGCCTCGTAGGAAAGCGGTACGTGCACCGCCATCTGGTCGCCGTCGAAGTCCGCGTTGAACGCAGCGCACACGAGCGGGTGCAACCGGATAGCCTTGCCCTCGACCAGCACCGGTTGGAACGCCTGGATACCGAGGCGATGGAGCGTCGGCGCGCGGTTCAGCAGCACGGGGTGCTGTTGAATGATCTCCTCGAGGATGTCCCAGACCTCCGGGCTCTCCTGCTCCACCAGTTTCTTGGCGCTCTTCACGGTCTGGACGTAGTTTTTCTCCTCGAGTTTCCTGATGATGAACGGCTTGAACAGCTCCAGAGCCATGCTCTTGGGCAGACCGCACTCGTAGATCCTGAGTTCGGGGCCGACTACGATCACGGAGCGCCCCGAGTAGTCGACGCGTTTGCCCAGTAGGTTCTGGCGGAAGCGGCCCTGCTTGCCTTTGAGCATGTCGCTCAGGCTCTTGAGCGGCCGGTTGCCCTGTCCGCGGACGGCGCGCGAACGCCGCCCGTTGTCGAACAACGCGTCCACCGCTTCCTGGAGCATCCGTTTCTCGTTGCGCAGGATTACTTCCGGCGCTTTGATCTCGACCAGCTTCTTCAGCCGGTTGTTCCGATTGATGACGCGGCGGTACAGGTCGTTCAGATCCGACGTCGCGAACCTGCCGCCCTCCAGCGGGACCAACGGCCGGAGCTCCGGCGGGAGCACCGGGATGACGTCCATGATCATCCACTCCGGCTTGTTTTCGGACGTGCGGAACGCCTCCACCACTTTGAGCCGCTTGAGGAGATCCTTCTTGCGCTGGGTGGAAGTCTCCGTCACGATGCGGGTCCGCAACTCCTGGGAGAGCTCGTTCAGATCGATCCTCTGCAGGAGGCCCTTGATGGCCTCCGCGCCCATGCGCGCGTCGAACTCCTTGCCGGATTCCTGCAACTCGAAGCACTTGTCTTCGGTGATCAACTGCTTGAATTCCAAGTCGGTTTTGCCCGGATCGATCACGATGTAGGACTCGTAATAGAGGATCCGTTCCAGATCGCGGATCGTCATGTCCAGAAGATGGCCGATCCGGCTGGGAAGCCCCTTGAAAAACCAGATGTGCGAAACGGGAACGGCGAGCTCGATGTGCCCCAGCCGCTCGCGGCGCACATTGGCACGCGTGACTTCGACGCCGCAGCGGTCACAGATCACCCCGCGGTACCGAATCCTCTTGTACTTTCCGCAGCTGCATTCCCAGTCCTTCACCGGACCGAAAATGCGTTCGCAGAACAACCCGTCCTTTTCCGGTTTGAACGACCGGTAGTTGATCGTTTCCGGTTTCGTCACTTCGCCGTAGCTCCACTCGCGGATCCTGTCCGGCGAGGCGAGCATGATACGGATCGCCTTGAAGTCGGTGGGCTTCTTCCTGTCTTTGTCCAGGTTTATGTACATCGAAAACCCTCCTCTAGTCGAAGGTCCTCAACCCCGCTCCAGCTCCACATCCAATCCCAGACTTTGCAGCTCTTTGATGAGCACGTTGAACGATTCCGGAATCCCCGGTTCGGGCGGATTCTCGCCCTTCACGATGGCCTCGTAGATCTTGGCCCGTCCCTGTATATCGTCCGATTTGACCGTCAGCAGCTCCTGCAGGCAGTACGCCGCCCCGTAGGCTTCGAGCGCCCACACTTCCATTTCGCCGAAACGCTGACCGCCGAACTGAGCTTTTCCGCCCAGCGGTTGCTGGGACACGAGGGAGTAGGGGCCGATGGACCGGGCGTGGATCTTGTCGTCCACGAGGTGCGAGAGCTTCATCATGTAGATGAAGCCGACGGTGACCTCCTGTTCGAACGACTCGCCCGTACGCCCGTCGTACAGGACGGATTTCCCGGAGGTGGGGAGTCCGGCGGAGGTCAGCACCTGCTTGATCTCCTCCACCGTCGCGCCGTCGAACACCGGGCAAGCCGCTTTGAAGCGCAGCTGGTTGGCCGCCCAACCGAGGTGCGTCTCCAGAATCTGGCCCACGTTCATTCGGCTCGGAACTCCCAGGGGATTCAGCACGATGTCGATCGGCGTGCCGTCCGGCAGGTGCGGCATATCCTCCTCGGGAACGATCCTCGCCACCACACCTTTGTTGCCGTGGCGGCCGGCCATCTTGTCGCCGACGGAGAGCTTGCGCTTCCGGAACACGTATACCTTGACGAGCTTGGACACACCGGGCGGCAGCTCGTCGCCTCGGGTGACGCGCTCGATCTCCTTGTCGTACTGGATCTCGACCCGCTCCATAGCTTTTGCCGCCGTATCCAGAACGATCTGTATCTGGCGGTCGACCTTGGGGTCTTTCACGATGGCGAGACCCCATTGCAGGTTGTCGAGGTCGAGTTCTTCGAAGAACTTCTCGGAAATCTTCCGTCCCGCCTTGGCGATGACCTCGCCGGTTTCGGCGTGAATGAGTTTCTCGGATGTCTGCCCGATCATCAGACTGCGCAGCTTGTTTTTGCGCATATGCTTGATGCGCTCGAAAT
>JBGSIK010000023.1:0-1943 GCA_041742575.1 Candidatus Krumholzibacteriia bacterium | reverse complement strand
GATCAGCCGGGCGATCTCAGCCACTTCGTCGGCGCTCGCTTTCCGGTCCCCATCGACGAACGCGTCGATGCGCCGCATCGGTTCCCGGAATCGACTCAGGGCCCCGTTCCCCAGGGTGCACAGCCCGCTCACCACCCCTTCTGCCACCTGCGGGCCGATCGAGTGCCGCGGGTTCCGGTAGAACGTGAGCGTGGTCGGTTCGGACGCGAGCACTCGAGCCTGGAAGCCGTCCGGGATCACCACGCCGGCGGAGGCCTGCTCGCTGCGGAACAGGCGTTCCAGCTCATCCGTGTCTTCGATGCGGTACACCTCGATGAGATCGGCGAGAGGTCCCTGATTGAAAGACCCGCAGACGAAATCCGAAACGAACGAGCTGTCGCGGTCCATGACCGCCAAGCCGACGGTCAGCTTCCTTCCCCCCCCGAAGGTGAGCTGGTAAATGATCATGAACACGAATGGGACCGCCAGCCACAGGAAGATCGCTCCAGGCTTCCGGAACGTTCGCGTCCAGTACATGCGGAAGAGGTCCATGATGGTGATCAGTCCCGGATCTGCTTTCCCGTGAGCCGGATGAACAGGCTTTCCAACGATGGCGGTTTGACGGAGATCTCCGCGACGTGCTCGAACGTCGCTGCCACCTCGAGCAGGCGCATGGTGTGATCCGAAGTCGACGGCAGCGAAACCACCACTTCCTCCTGAGTGCGATGGAGGATCTCGCCGCCTCGGACGCTCGCCACGAACGCTTCCAGCGGGGCCTGATCGAAAACGCCGCGTAGATTGACGATCTGCGTGTCCTCGATCTCGGCGCGGAGCTCGCGCAGCGCGCCCTCCTTGATGATGCGGCCCTCGTCGATGATGCCGACCCGATCGCACAGTCGCTCGGCTTCGTCCAGATAATGCGTGCTGAGGAGAACGGCCGTCCCGTCCGCGGCGATCTTCCGGATGTGCTCCAGGATTTGCAGCCGGGTCTGTGGGTCCAGACCCACGGTGGGCTCATCGAGCACCAGCGCTTTGGGGCGATGGATGATGCCGAGGACCAAGGTGAGCCGACGCATCATCCCGCCGGAGAACTGGCTCACGGGCTCGCGAAGACGGTCGGAAAGCCCCACCCACGACAACAGCTCGTGCGCGCGCGACTTGAGCTCTTCTTTCGGCTGCCCGTACAGGGATCCGAAAAACACGCAGTTCTGCATCGCGGTGAGCTCGTCGATCACGACCGATTGCTGCGGCACCACGCCCAGGATCCGTTTCGCGCCGGTGGGACTCGATACAACGTCGAACCCGCCGACGGAGGCGCTTCCGGTCGACGGCTGCACGAGACCGGAGATGATGTTGATCACCGTGGACTTGCCGGCGCCGTTCGGCCCGAGCAAGCCGTAGATTTCACCGCTCTTCACGGTGAGGGAGATGCCCCTGAGCGCCTCGACTTTGCCGTACGATTTTGTTAGCTTTCTTACCTCGATCATCACCATCTCCCTTTGGTAAACTCGGACGGAGTATAGTGCAGGCCCTGGCGGCGGTCAATCGCGCGGAAACGCGCGCGCCGGTGTGGAAATGGACAATCGGATCCGCATTTTGTACGAAGATAACCATCTGCTCTGTGTTCTCAAACCGGGCGGCCTGCTCGTCCAGGGTGATCGCACCGGCGACACGACCGCGCTCGAGCTGGCCAAGCGCTACATAAAGGAAAAGTACGGGAAACCGGGGAATGTCTTCCTTGGCCTGGTGCACCGGATCGACCGCCCCGCTTCGGGCGTGCTCGTATTCGCGCGCACTTCCAAGGCGGCCTCGCGTTTGTCGCGGGAATTCCACGATCGCCGGGTGAAGAAGACGTACCTGGCGGTGGTGTGGGGGCGCATCGCGGAAGATCATGGCGCGCTTGTTTCCTACAGCGAGCGCGCCCACCTGCGCTCGCGGGTCGCCGAGCGGCCGTCCGCGACCGC
>JBGSIK010000022.1:0-3770 GCA_041742575.1 Candidatus Krumholzibacteriia bacterium | reverse complement strand
GTACGACACGAACTTCGCCAACCCCAAACTCTCCGCCACCTTCGTGATCGCCGCCGTCAACGTCGTCTTGCCGTGATCAACGTGCCCAATCGTCCCTATGTTCACATGCGGCTTGGTCCGCTCGAACTTCTGCTTTGCCATTTCTTTCGTTCCTCCTTAATGAGATTTTGGAGCCCTCGACCGGAATCGAACCGGTGACCTTTTGCTTACCATGCAAATGCTCTACCGACTGAGCTACGAGGGCGCGTGGTCTCAATCCGACGATGGCACCGCTGTCCGACGCCGAAGTCCGGATCGTTGGTCTGGAGCGGGAAACGGGGCTCGAACCCGCGACCCTCAGCTTGGAAGGCTGATGCTCTAGCCAACTGAGCTATTCCCGCCCGACACATCGCGAACAGTGGTGGGGAGGGGAGGATTCGAACCTCCGAAGGCATACGCCGACAGATTTACAGTCTGTTCCCTTTGACCGCTCGGGAACCTCCCCCTGATAATTGTTTATATCAGGTGCCCCGCCGGATACGGAAAGCTCTCGACCAACAGAAGGAAGGACAGAATTCCATCGCCCCTTATTGGGGTCAGCGGAAAATATCCCGGCGGCAATGCGCTTGGTGTTTAGTACGTACTTTAAGGAGAAGTGAAGATCTTCCCGCGGTCGCGACGCGCACTATTCCTGTAGCTGGCGAAGGGACTTGAACCCCCAACCGCCTCATTACAAATGAGGTGCTCTACCGTTGAGCTACGCCAGCGACGAACACCGTAACCCTCTGTTTTTATTATGGTAGAGAAAAACAAAAATACGCCAGTTTTGCCGATGATGTCAAGGCAAAAAATACCTGATCGCCTTTAATCATCCAGCCTGGACCCGTAAGATTTCTGCCGCAAAACCTGTGGATAACTTTTTCGAGCGGAACGCCCATTTGTGGATAACTCGCCATCCGCCGTGCCCCGCATGGTCTTTGGCGCGCCGAGGGGCCCTTCCCAGCATCCCGCGACTTGTAAGCCGCGGTCAAGCCAGCTTAATTCCTTATGTATTAATGTATTATGCGGAGACGCCCCCCCGGGCGCGGGTCATTTGCGGCGGATCCGCGGACCTTGCGGGGTGTCTTCGATCGTGTAGCCTGCGTCCAGGATACGGTCACGGAGCTCGTCCGCTTTCTTGAAGTCCTTGTTTTTTCTTGCCTTCTGGCGCTCTTCCGCGAGCGTCACGATCTCGGCCGGAGCTTCCTCGGTCGCGGTCGGGAAACCTCCCCGAAAGAGCCCGAGGATGGTGTCGGACTCCTCCAGGATTTTCTTGGCCGACTCGAGCGCTTTCCGGTCCTGGGTCAATGCCGCCCCATAGGTATCCAGCAGAACGTTGTAACTCTTTACCAGTTCGAAGGTTTGGCCGATGGCCCCCGCGCTGTTGAAGTCGTCGTCCATGGCGGCGAGAAACCCGTCGTGGGCGGATTCAGCAGCTTCCATGAGCTTCCGGCCGGCCGGCGTGGACACGCCGGGAAGGTCTCCCAATCGGGACAGGTTTTCGCTGATCGACACGCATGCGTTGGTGAGCCGTTCGAGACCCCGCCGCGATTCCTCGAGACGCTCGCGCGAGTACTCCGCCTGCGATCGGAAGTGCGTGGAGAGCAAGTAGAAGCGGACCACGTCGCCTCGATACTCGCGCAGCACGTCCGCCATTGCGAAGAAATGCCCGGTGGACTTGGACATCTTCTCGCCGCGCAAATTCAGCAAACCGTTATGGAGCCAGTAGTTGACGAACGGTCGTCCCGTCGCCCCCTCCGATTGCGCCAGCTCGTTCTCGTGGTGCGGGAAGATCAGATCCTCACCGCCTCCGTGAAAGTCAAACGTCTCGCCGAGATATTTCATCGACATTGCGGAACATTCGATGTGCCAGCCCGGCCGTCCTCTCCCCCAGGGACTTTCCCACCCCGGCTCGGGCGGGTCGGACCCCTTCCACAGCGCGAAGTCCAGCGGATCTTCCTTTTCCTCGCCGACCTCGATGCGAGCGCCGCTCTTGAGATCATCGACCTTGCGCTTGGAGAGCTTCCCGTAGTCCGGCATGGTGCGGACACGGAAGTACACATCCTTGCCCGCCTTGTACGCGTGTCCCTTTTCCTCGAGCTTCCGGATGAGCCCGAGGATTTCGGGAATGTGCTCGGTCGCGCGCGGGTAGATGTTGGCGCGTTTGATATTGAGGGCATCCGCGGCCTCGAAGTAGGCGTTTATATTGCGTTCGGAGACCTGGCTGTATTCGATGCCTTCCTCGGCCGCCTTCGCGATGATCTTGTCGTCGATGTCGGTGAAGTTCTGGACGTAAACGACGTCGTAGCCGCGGTACTCGAGGTACCTGCGGATCATGTCGCCCGCAACGAACGCCAGCATGTGCCCCATGTGCGGCTTGTCCTGCACCGTCATCCCGCAAAAGTAGATCCCTGCCTTGCCCGCGGTGACGGGAACGAACTCCGTCTTTTTTTGTCGCAGCGTATCGTACACGCGGAGCGCCATGATTTGAGGCCGTCCTCTCGAATTGGGTGTAACAAAAAAACCCCTGTCGAGGGTCGTGAGCCGCCTTTGGAGAGGTTAGTATATCAGAGTCACTTCGACAGCGACAGATGCAAAATCCGATCGACGAGCTCGGGGTATTCGATCCCGGCCTTCCGCGCCGCTTTGGGCACCAAACTCGTCGACGTCATTCCCGGAAGCGTGTTGACCTCCAGGAAGTAGTGCCGGCCGTCTTCCCCCAAACGGAAATCGGCCCTGCCGTACACGCGGCATCCGAGCACATCGAACGCCCTGCGCGCCGACTCCGTTATCGCCGTCGCCGTCGCTTCATCCAGGGGCGCGGGAACGAGGTACTCGGAGGCGCCCGATTGGTACTTGTGGAAATAGTCGTAGAGCCCTGATCGCGGGCGGATCTCCAGCACGGGGAGGCGTTCGCCCTCCAGCACGGCGGCCGTGAGCTCGCGGCCCGCGACATACGCCTCGATCAAGATGTCTTCCGACACTTGGAACGCTCTTTCCGCCGCCGGAAACAGTTCGGCGAGCGCATGGACCACGGTGAGCCCCACGCTCGATCCCTGGTCGTTGGGTTTGACCACGACCGGTAGAGAGAGGCGTTCCCGCACCATTGCGGCCACGGACGCGGCTTGCGCGCGACGCACGAGGATTCCCTCGGCCACCGGCACGCTTGCCGGTTGCGCCAGTCGCTTCGAGCGATACTTGTCCATCGCCAGGGCACTCGCCTCCGCACCGCTCCCCGTATAGGGGATACCGAGGAGATCGAGTAACGCCTGCACGGTGCCGTCCTCGCCCACTCCGCCGTGTAAACCGTTCAAGACTATGTCCACACCGAGCCGCTCACAATCCGCCAGCATCCGAACGAACGCGCGCCGGGCCGATGACCTGGCTGCAACACCGTTTCCCTTCGCATCCGGCGGGGCAGCCGCGATGCCCGAGCCCGCGAAGACCCGATCGAATTCCTCCGTGGGTTCGATCTCCGGACGCGCCGGGTCCGTCACCAGCACGTTGTGGCCGCACTCGCGGGCCGCTTCGGCCATACCGCGCGCGCTTTCGAGCGACACGTCACGCTCCGCCGAATCACCACCGGCAAGAACCAGTACCGTAAGCTTGTTCCGCTTCATAACCGCCCTTTCTCGTCCAATCCAGTTGCTCTCGTAACGAGCCTCAGCGCCCCGCGGGTCCTGTCGCCGATTACCCCGCGCGTGCTCGCTAGCGCTCCGCTCGCGACGGGGGCCCCATCGGCGCCACCCGCG
>JBGSIK010000021.1:0-2673 GCA_041742575.1 Candidatus Krumholzibacteriia bacterium | reverse complement strand
GCCTCGGGCGAAGCGGGCGCTTGCGTGCCGGAGGTCGCCGTCCGCAAGATCCCCAGCCGGGGGGCGCTCGCGCTGATGGCCGCGGAGCAGACCACGGAGACCCACGGGCACATCCCCATGGAGCACTCTCCCCATCACCGCTCCTACGAGGAGGGAATGGCTCGCGAAGACGTCACGTTCTACCCGGTTCCCAATCACCCCGACTACCGCTGGGCGATGGCGATCGACCTCGATCTGTGCACGGGGTGTTCGGCATGCGTGGCGGCCTGCTATATCGAGAACAACGTGCCCGTCGTCGGACGCAAAGAGCACATCAAAGGGCGCGAGCAGTCCTGGATCACGATCCAGGCGTACTATGAGGGCGACGAGCTCGCCGAGATCGTTCCCATGCTCTGCCAGCACTGCGACATCGCTCCCTGTGAACCGGTCTGCCCCGTGTTCGCGGCCTACCACAACGAGGAAGGCCTCAACGTTCAGGTGTACAACCGCTGCGTGGGCACTCGGTACTGCTCCAACAACTGCCCGTACAAGGTCCGGAGGTTCAACTGGTTCGACCACAGCAAGCGGCCCGACCCGCTGGGGCTGATGGTCAATCCCGACGTGTCCCTGCGAGGCAAGGGCATCATGGAAAAGTGCACGTTCTGCGTGCAGCGCATCCGCAAGGCCAAGGACACCGCCAAGGACGAGAACCGGAAAGTCCGTGACGGGGAAGTCGTGCCGGCCTGCGCGCAGACCTGTCCGGGGGACGCCATCCGATTCGGCAACATCAAGGACCAGAACTCGGAAGTGTACAAGTGGGCGCATTCGGATCATGCCCACCAGGTATTCGACGAGCTCGGCACCGGACCGGCGGTCTATTATGTGAAGCGGGAGGGGAAGCACAATGGACACGCCTGACCGCGTGGCAGGTTCGGGAGGGACCGGTCCGTCGGCCGGTGAACGGCGTCTGCAGATAGAGCAGATCGTCGTCGCCGCCATGGAAAAGCCTTCGCTCGGCTATTGGTTCGCGGTCGGGGCCTGCGCCATCGTGTTCTTGGTGTGCTTGCTCGGCGGCTGGAGCTATCAGATCTGGCGCGGTTTGGGAGTCGCCGGTCTCACGCACCCGGTGGGGTGGGCGGTTTACATCACGAACTTCGTTTTCTGGGTCGGGATCGCGCACTCGGGCACGCTCATTTCCGCTGTGCTTTTCCTCTTCCGGGCCAGGTTCCGCAGCAGTTTCAACCGGTCGGCCGAGGCGATGACCGTGATCGCGGTGTTGTGCGCCGGCATGTATCCCCTGATCCACCTCGGGCGGCCGTGGTTCTTCTTCTGGTTGCTGCCCTATCCCAACCAGAGGCTGGTATGGCCGAACTTCAAGTCGCCGCTGGAATGGGACGTGTTTGCGGTGAGCACGTACCTCACGGTGAGCGTGGTCTTCTTCTACGTGGGGTTGATCCCCGATCTGGCCATCATCAAGCGCTACACCCGCGGCGCCAAGCGCTGGATATACAGCGCCTTGTCGCTGGGATGGCGCGGGACCAGGGAACAGTGGCGGCATTACAATACGCTCTACGCCCTTCTCGCCGGCTTCGCCACGCCGCTGGTGATTTCTGTCCATTCCGTGGTTTCTTGGGACTTCGCCATGAGCATCGTTCCCGGGTGGCATACCACCATCTTCGCCCCGTACTTCGTGGCCGGTGCGATCTTTTCGGGAACGGCCATGGTGATGACGCTCGTGATTCCGATGCGAAAGATCCACCGGCTCGAGCCGATCATAACGCCGGAGCACTTCGACCGTCTGGCGAAGGTGCTGCTCTTTACATCGCTGATCGTGGGCTACGCCTACGCCACCGAGTTCATACTGGCCTACTACAGCGGCAACATCTACGAGTTCGGTATCTTCCAGCACCGCGCGATCGGCCACTACAAGTGGTTCTACTGGGGGATGGTTGCCTGTAACGTCCTGGTGCCGCTGCCGCTGTTCAAGAAGTCCCTGCGCCAGAATCTGCCGTACCTGTTCGTGACCTCGATCTTCATCAACATCGGCATGTGGCTCGAGCGGTTCGTGATCATCGTCACTTCGTTGTCGCACGAGTACGTGCCGTACTCGCGCGGCTTCTACAAGCCCACCATCGTCGAGATCTCGATCACCTTGGGGACATTCGGATTCTTCTTCATGATGTACTTGCTGTTTGCGAAATTCCTGCCGGTGGTGGCGATGACGGAAAAGAAGGAGGATGTCCATTGACGGCGGCGACGGAGTCGATGGATCGCTACGTGTTCGACAACGAGCACGATTTCCTGCGCAAGCTCGAGGAACTGGTGGCGAGCGGTGTGACCGGGCGTGAGATCGAGATTCTGGCCCCGCATCCCGTTCACAAAGCGGAGGAGATACTGGGCCTGAAACCGAGCGGGGTTCGGTTCTTTGCGCTCGTGGGCGCACTGGTGGGAGCGGCCACGGGCTACCTCTTCTCCTGGTTCACCACAATCGACTGGCCTCTGGTCAGCGGGAACAAACCCATGTTTTCCTTTCCGCCGTTCACGGTGATCGCATTCGAGCTCATGGTATTGTTCGGATCGCTCTCCGCTTTCCTGGGGTTCATCCTCATGGCGCGCATGCCGGACGTGATCACCGTCGTGGCCTCGGAAGAATCCTTTACGGACAGTTTCGAGATCCGCGTGAACAAGGGGGCC
>JBGSIK010000020.1:0-4119 GCA_041742575.1 Candidatus Krumholzibacteriia bacterium | reverse complement strand
CTTGTCCTTCTCCAGGAGTCGCAGGGCTTCCTTTTCCACGTTCGCCTGGTTCGCGAAGAGCTCGCGCTGCATCGGCACCCACACCGCCGTCACGTCATGGCGCATATCCCCCCAGCGCTGCGCGGCCAGTGTTCCCAGATGGTTGAACGCCCACCACGCACAATCCCGGCGAAAGCCCTCGGTCCGCCCCGGCGTCTTGTACGATTGGGCGACGTCCGTGATGCTGCAGTAGAGCGGCACGTAGATCGAAGTGGCGACGTTATCGAACGCGAGCCATACCACTCCCCCCACTTCCGCCGGTAACCAGTCCCGCGATTGCGTGATGGTCGCGTACATCGTGTACCAGCGCGCGATCGTGCGTTCGCCGCGCCATCCCCAACCCCCGTTGATACGCAACATCTTGTTCATATCGTAGGGCATGAACGGGTTGGCCAGCGGCGAGATCTCGGTGACACCTTTCTCGTTCACCCAGGTGAGGTCCTTGATGAAGTTGTAGTCCGTTCCCTCGTAGTAGTCCTGGAAGATCCGGACCATCTTATCCAGGGTGACCAGCGTATCCGGCTTCACCGAAAACGGAAAGTTTTCCGATTCCGGATCGAGCTTGAGGGACGGCGCCACCAGGGAGAGCACACGCCATTCGCGCCGCGTGGCTGCGTTCGAGGTGCGTCCGAGGTCGTACGCGTAGCAGAATTCGAACGGCCCCTTGGCCGGATTCCACCATCCGCTGTCCTGCGCCACGGTGAAAACGTTCTCCGAGGCCATGTAGTAATCCGGATTCTTCAGATCGATCTGCCGGATGCGGGCGGCGTTCGCGTTCACGGTCACGTGATCATCGGGAATCCGCTGCGCGGCCCAGATCGCGCCCAGGTTCCCTTTCCCGGGACCGACGATCTCGAGGTGCCAAGCCTCCTTGGTGTCGCAGATCGACAGCATCTCGCCCTCGTCGATCCACCCGTACTTGGCCAGGAGTTCGCCCGCCGTCCGGATGGCCTCGCGCGCCGTGGCGCATCGTTCCATGAGCAACCGGACCAGCACCTCGCACTCGATCATGCCCCGCTCGGTTCTCAGCGACGGCCTTCCCCCGAACGTCGACTCGCCGATGGCGAGCTGCACATCGTTCATACAGGGGTACGCGGTGTTGATGAACCCGTGCGCACGCGCGACCTGAGGGATGTCCCCCGTGGGAGCAGCCCCATAAACGGGCATGGCCAGCGAATCGACTTCGGTCCGTTTGACCAGGGTCGTTGTCGCGCCGGCCTTGTACGTCATCGCCGGCATGATATCGAGCCACGCGCGCGTCCTGTGGCTGTCGCAGGTGTGCGACGTCATCACGGAGCCGTCCGCGGATGCGAGCTTCCCCACCGTGACCACCGTGCAGGCGTCACCGCGCGACGCAACGGTCGGCGCCCCGAGGGCACGGTCAAAAACAGCCAGGACCGAGAGGACCGCAGTTATTGCGATCGCCTTACAAACGCCTCGATTCTTAAGGATCTGTTCGATGACAGGACCTCCTCGAATGCTTGGGCCTAAACGAAGTGGTTGATCAGTTGTTCGATCGTCGCCTGGCGCCCTCCCAATCCGGCTTCCGCTTTGTGGACCTCGCTATCAAGGCGATCGTTCAGCGTCGGCTTGTCGACCTCGTAAAACACGCCGGTGTACATGGGATCGTTCGCGTATGCCAGCGCCATCGCCTTCATCTTGTCGGTGCGATCGTGATCGGGCGGCAGCGGCGTGAACATGCTCTTGGCGGCCTTGAAATCCAGGACCGGGAAGGTACGGCACGGCGAGAGAACATACACGATCGACATCCCGCGATGAGTGATCGCCTCCCGGATGATCCCCGTGAGCTCCTTGACGTTCACACTCGCACCCCGCGCGACGAACGAGACATCGTAGGCGAGAAAGATGGGAATCGCGGCCAACGTGTCCTCGTACACACCCCACGGCGACGTCTTGGTCGTCCTGCCGATCGGTGTGGTGGGGGAGGCCTGCCCCTTGGTGAGACCGTAGATGCGATTGTCGAGGAGGAGGTAGGTGATATCCACGTTCTTCCTCGCCGCGTGCGCAATGTGGCCGCCGCCGATGCCGAGGCCGTCACCGTCCCCTCCCATGGCCAGGACCGTGAGGTCCGGTCGGGCGGCCTTGGCCCCGAGCGCCAGCGGAACCGCACGGCCATGTGTTCCGTGCAGGGAGTAGGTGTTGAGGTAGTGAGAAAGGCGGCCCGAACACCCGATGCCGGAAACAGCGATGATGTTTTCCGGCGGAATGTCGAGTTCGCCGAGCGCTTTCTCCAAAGCGCTCAGCACACCGAAGTCCCCACAACCGGGACACCAAACGGGTTCTATGATGCTCCTATAGTCGCGTAATGTTGTCTTCATCTATTACCCTCGCAACTTTGACGATGGCGGTTAAAATCTCTTCGGGAGTGATGGGAACGCCTTCGTACTTGTGTATCTCCACCGGCTTCACTCCGAACCGGCCCTTGATGAAGTGTGCGAATTGCCCCGTGTAGTTTTCCTCCACCACCAGCACCTGCTTGAGCTCCGCCAGAAAGTGCTTGATCTGGCCCACGGGAAGCGGCGAGACCACTTTCGGGTGGAGGTGGCGCACTGCTATACCCTTCGCCGCGGCAAGGTAGGTCGCCTCCCGTATCGCCCCTTCGGTGGAGCCCCACCCGATGATGCCGATCATGGCGTCTTCCGGCCCATAGATTTCGGGCGGGTTATTCTCGAGCGCCTTCGACAGCTCCGAGAGCTTCCGGAACCGCTTGCGCGTCATCTTGGCGTGGTTGAGGGGGCTGTAATCCGCTCTGCCCGATTCCGTGTGCTCCAAACCCGCACCGACGTATTGACCTCCAGGCGTTCCCGGGCGTGTCACCGGCGACACCCCGTCGTCCGTGTCCTTGAAACGCTTGTACTCCCGGAGCTCTTCGGGTTCGATCCGGTTGGCGATCTCGATCCGGTTCGGGTTCGGTATCACCACATTCTCCGAGGGCACCGAGGAATCGAGCGTCGCGATACCGGTCAGGTTGGGAATCCGCACCGTCGCCTTGCGATAGCCGATCGACTGATCGGTGAGAATCACCACCGGCATCTGGTAGCGCTCCGCAATGTTGAACGCGCGGATCGTCTGATAGAAACAGTCCTCCACGCCGCTCGGAGCCAGAACCGCGCGTGGGGCCTCTCCCGCTGACCCGTAGATTGCGAACTTGAGATCGGACTGCTCCGTCTTGGTGGGCAGCCCTGTGCTCGGGCCGCCACGCTGAACATCGACGATCACGATCGGGAGTTCGAGCATGGAGGCAAGGGTCAGCTGCTCGCCCATGAGCTGCAATCCGGGACCGGAGGTTGGAGAAAGCGCTTTCTCGCCCCCGAAAGAAGCGCCGATGCAGGCCGAGATGGATGCGATCTCGTCCTCCATCTGTATAGCCCTTCCGCCCACCATAGGCATGAGACGCGTGAGGGTTTCGAAAATCGGCGTCGCCGGCGTGATCGGGTAACCCGCGACGAAACGACATCCGGCCGCGATCGCGCCCAGGGCCACAGCCTCGTTGCCCGACATCATCATGTACGTGGCTTTCGCGTTCGATGCCGTCCCCAGGTGGACCTGGCGCGCGATTTTGCTGTCCCGGCCGGCGGCGTAACCGGCGTGCAGCGCCTTCACGTTGGACTCCACCACATCGCCGCCCTTGGACCCGTAGCGATCCGAAAGCAGCTTCTCGAGGACCTTGGGATCCATGTCGAAAAGGTGGCCCAGGAGTCCGAGCGCAACCACGTTTTTCCCGCGTTTCCCCCCCGCCGCCTCATTCGAAATCTTGTTCAGCGGCACCGGGTGGAAGTGAGCTTCCGGTACATCGCTGATCTTCACCGTTTCCGGATCGTATATCACCATGCCGCCGCGGCGCAGGTCGGCAATCGTCCGGTCATACGCCTCCTGGTTGAACACAATCAGATAATCGACGGCGCTTCCCATGGAGTAGATGGTCCAGTCCCGGATCCGAATCTGGATCATGGAAAAGCCGCCGCGGATCTCGGCCGGATAGGTGATGTACGTGAACACGTGAAACTCGGTGCGCGCCGCCGCCTGTGCAAACAGCTCGCCGCAGCTGATCACCCCCTC
>JBGSIK010000019.1:0-4910 GCA_041742575.1 Candidatus Krumholzibacteriia bacterium | reverse complement strand
GCCCGGGCTCGCCCGACTCGTCCTCGGTTGTCAAACCCACCAGGGTCGTGTCCGCCGAGAGATCCCCCGCAAGCGACACATCCCCGGGCGGTTCCCCCATGAGATTCAAGAGGTCCTCGAGAGAGAGGGCGCGTTCCTGTTCGCGCCGGGCGACTTCGGACCGCACGCGCTCGAGTTCGATTTCCGCTCGGAGCTGTTCCTGGAGAGGGGCGTCTCCCGCCTGCACACGCCGGAGCGACGCGCCCGCAAGCGCTTCCGCGCCGCCAGCCATCTCACGCGCGATGGCGAGGCTCTGGTCCGCGGCAAGCGCCCGATAGAACGCGATCTTCACGTCGCGTTCGAGCGCGGCCGAGAAGAGATCATTGGCGGCCCGACTCTCGCCGACTTCGAATTGCCCGATGCGTCCTTCCGTCCAGGGTTTGAGAGGAAACGGAACCGTCTGCGACAGGCGGATGAGATTTTTACCCTGCGAGAGACTACTTCCGGGCGGGACGTCTTCGGCCGAGAACGAAATCTGCGGGTTGGGCCACGTCCCCCGTTGCTCCGCGCGGCCCGCCGCGGACTCGATCCCCTCGAGCGCTGATCGAACGCGGGGGTTGTTCGCGAAGGCGGAACGAAGCGCATCCTCGAGCGTCAGGGTCTTCGCACCGACCGCGATGCCCGCGGCCGGAAGTATCAAGAACAGAAAAACAGAGGCAGCAATCAGCGCTTTCATATGATTCACATCGAACCGGGTGCACTGCGTGACGCCTGTAACGCCGGACAACATCCAGCGGCACGGGCAAGAAAGAAGGAGCGAGAGATCCGGCGCGTGGCGCCGGTAAGAAAGCGTTAGGCCCTAGGAGGCGGGAAATCGGGAGAAAGACGGAGGGAAACAGCGAGCGGCGACGCGGGCGCCTGAACGGGAACGGCTATTATTGCGGCATCCGAGCCGGCCACGGGATTCAGGTAAAGCCCATTATGCCCACAGCAGAGGCACGGGCAGGGCCCGCCGCAGCCACCCTCGTCGGCACAACACACCGGAGCCATGAACAGACTCAGGGCCAGTGCCGAAAGTAGCATAATGCCCACAAAGCGCATGGCGGTAATCTACAAGTGCGAAGCCCGCCGGTCAATGGTGTTTTTCGTCGGGCGTCGATTTTGAGCGAAACGAAATTGCGGAAGCCGCCGTCGATCGCCGGGTGCTTTTACCACGTGCCCGCGCCGACTTCGAAGGCGAGTCCGATGTCATCGAAGGTCCACGCATTCGGGCCGCGGCACTTCACACCGATGCGGACGCCCCAGAAGTCTGTGCCCAGTTTGGTGAGGAACTTGAATCCAGTGTGCGCAAGGTCGAAGCGGAACTTGACACCGGTTTCGCCGACGAAGAACGTCTCGGTGTGCGTGTCGTCTTCGTCCCACTCCGCTCCAGCCGCAATGTAGCCGTCGATCCAGCGCGACGCCGACGTGGTGTACAATCCCTGCCATGCGAAATCCCGGAGCTTTTTGTCGCTAAGCAGCATGCGGTTGACGATCCAGCCGCCCGCGACCGGGTCCTCGAAGTTCCGGACGATGAAGAGCGGAAACACGAACGCCAACCCGTGGTTGCCGTCGTACCGGTACGCAACCGAAAGTGATTTGACAAAGCTCTCGTCGCGCACGAAATCGCGCAGCTTGACGAGCTCATTCCCCTCCTCGACAACGGGCCAGTCGGGACTGCCCTTGTCGGCGATGAACGGGACCAACTTGGGATCTCCGCGCGCGAGCTCGGGGCGCGGAAAAGGGCGTAGCTCGTAGACCGCGTTGTCGGGAGCGTATACGCCGCCCTGCGTATGCCAGGGGCGAAGGGGGCTGTCTCCGGGCAGCGGCGGGAAGACACGCGTTTCAGGACTCCGGAACTTCGCCATCCAGCTCTGGAATCCGCCCGAACCAAGCGTGCCGCTGCGGATCACGTCGCGAACGCCCCAGGCGTCGTTGACCCGGCGGTTCACGTCGTAGCCGGGCGTGAACCAGCCATCGCCGTTCTTGTCCGTGCAGCTGGCGTGCTTGCCCTCCTCGACGAGGATCGTCAAGGGGTGCACGGTGTACGCGTCCGTTTCAAGCGTGTTGTCGTACCAGCGGATGCCGTGCGCCTTGCCGTTGGTGCGCCCGACGATCACCACGTAGCGACAGGGATCGCAGTCTTCCCGGCCGCCGAAAACGAGCTTCATCTCCACCGACTCGACGTCGTGCTGGTGCCCGCCGAATCCTTCCTCGCTCCGGTAATAAAAGAAGAAATCGAGGTCGATCATCTTGACGTAGCGGAGATCGATCACGGAGCGCGCGCGATCCTCGGCGTGGGGGATGTATGCAGGCCCGGCAGCATCCGGCTTGGCGATGACGCGGCGGATACGAAAATAGACAACCGGCGCACCGGTCGAGTCCTCGAACGGGAAGGGGTCGGGAATGCGGATCGCTTTGCCGGTGGCGTCCTCGAGCAGCGGCTCGTCTGGTGAAAACCACAAGATCGGCGCGCAGTATGCCGCTAGCCGTTCCGCGGTCATCGACGCCGTATTCCCGTACCATACGACGCCCGGGACGTCGGCCATTTTGCAGCACGGATCGGAACTCCGCGCCAGCCGGGAGGCCTGGGCACGGCAGGTGTCGTTCGACGCGAACGATAGCACCAAAACAACGAGAGCGGCGGACGCCAGCCTCCGCATGAAATTCGAACCGGACGGACAGGTGTTCATCCTGGATACGCTCGCCACGACACGACGGCGGAGGAGTCCCAACGTCAGGTTACGATCCTGCTGAACGGTGGATGATCCGGGACGAACAATACACGAGGCGGGCGGGGATTTCATCAAGAATCATCCGACACGGTCGGCCGCGGGCGACTTGCCCGCGGGCGACTTGCCCGCGGCCGATTTCCCGTGACGTCGCGGCGCGGAACCGCTACAATGCCCCGGTCATGAAGTCAGCATCCAGATCCTCGCGGTCGAGCGCGGCGGTTTTGATAACTCTGGTCGCCGCCATGTCAGCCGTCCCCTGCCGCGCGCCGGTGTACGCCGTGGGCGTGGGACAGGCGAGTATCCCGTCTTACTACAGCCACGACTATTTCAACGTCACTTCGCCGTCCGCGTATCCCAGTGGGATCGGCGGTTACGCCAATCCGGCCGTATACGGCATTCTCCCCGGCCCTGACTTGAGCTTCGCGTCGGCCGTCACGGGTAAGAACACGAAGGCGTACGATGACCTCGCGTTGATGTTGTCATACACGAACATGGGGATAGGGATCGTTCACGAGCGAGTAGAGTTTCCCGAGACCGGCGGCATCGCGGCCGTCAATGACTTGCGGATCGGCCTTGCCCGCACATGGCATAGCACTACTCTGGGCTTTGGATTTGGGTTTTCCACCCTCGACGCCGACGACGCGGGCCGAAGTAATATCATCCAGGTCGGCCTGGTTCATCGTTTCGGCCGCTCGGTCACGGTGGGCGCATGCGGCAATTTTGCGACGGAGGAAAGCAATCAGACGGGACTGTTCGACGCCGCCTATCGGCCCTTCCGCGACTATTCCCTCACCGTGTTTGGCGACACCGAGCTTCGCAAGGGTATGAGCGCCTCCGATGTGGATTGGAGCGTCGGGGCGCGCGTGGAATTTCTGCGCGGCGTACACGCTTCCGCTCGATACTTCAGCGACGACATGTTTTCCGTGATGCTGGCCGTTTCCCTCGGCGCGGGGTGGCGGATATCCGGCAATGGGCGGTTCGATACCGACGGCGAAAATATCTCGACCACCACCGAGATCCGGTGGGGATTCCGCGAACCGGGCTTCTTCCAGAATTTCGATCCTGAAGAAGAACGCCCACCGGACACCCGCTGGGACCAGCTCCCGTACGCGGGCCAGTGATCCGGCCAAGACGTATCCCACTTAGAAGTCAGTTACGGTTTGCGACCGGCCCCGGCCGGTTCCAGCTTCGCACCCGCGCCCCCGACCGGCCCTGCAACCGGCTCCGTACGACGCAAAAACGTCTTGGCGACCAGCCACACCACGCCGACCGAGAGAACGAGCATGAGCACGTCGGCCCCGATGAGGATGTAATTCTTCGTGCGAACATAGTTGCCCATCAAGATCAGGAGCGAGGCGATGGTCGTCACCAGCATGAAGATCGCGGGTATCAGAGTGAAAGCCTTTTTCTTCTTTCGAATCAGCAGCCACGCAGAAACGGCGAGCAGAGCCAGCGCCGCGAGGAGCTGGTTGGCCGTGCCGAAGATCGGCCACAGAGTATTGAAGGCGTTCGAATAGGCGAGCAGCCACATCACCAGGACCGAGAGACCCGCGTTGAACCAGTAATGCTTGAACAGGCGAGGGGGATTCTTGAAAACGATCGCCCAGAGCTCTTCGAAAAGGTAGCGGTTGAGCCTGACGGCGGCGTCCAGGGTGGTGATGACGAACCCTTCGACAAGCAGAATGCCAAAGACGGCGCCCAGAGCGACGGGAATCCCCAGCCCGAGATTGAAGAGGTGGCCGGCGGCAAGCGAGAAACCAAGGATCGGATTCGACTTCACCGCGGGGTCGGACGGCCACACGATGCTCTTGTAATCGACGAAGCTCATGGCCGCGCCCAGGGCGACAAGGACACAGACGGCAAGCGTGGACTCCAGCAACATGGCGTTGTAGCCCACGCGGCGGGCATCCGTCTCCAAAGAGAGCTGCTTGCCCGTCGTTCCGCCGGCGACCAGCGCGTGGAAACCGGAGATCGCGCCGCAGGCAATGGTGCAGAACATCATCGGCCAGATGAAACCCAGGTTGCGTGTGCCCTCCTGGAGATTGAAGCTCGGCATCGTTATCGACAGGCCGCTGAAGCCGTTCGCGAATATGGCGGCGATCATCAGGATGATGCCGCCGTAGAGGATCTGCACGTTGATGAAATCGCGGGGCTGGA
>JBGSIK010000018.1:0-2336 GCA_041742575.1 Candidatus Krumholzibacteriia bacterium | reverse complement strand
TTCATCGCTGAGATAGGCCTTGCGTATGTCGGCGGGGATATCGGCGAGCGTTCCCGTCTTCTCGGGAATGATGAGATAGCGAATCGCGGAGACCTCGGCATCGACGTGGTACGTGATCTCGGCCTTGCTGTTCGGCTTTACCGCGCCGATGTCGAAAACGGCGCACGGCTGGCCCCAGCGATCCTTCACATACTTCGAGGGCGCGGTCGCGTACTCGATCGCCGAGAGGAGTTTCTGATTGGGAAGGCCTTCGGGTATGGCGATGTTGACCACGGCGTCCCGCACCTGGTTCGGTCCGTAGTTGCTGAGCGCCCAGCAATACTCGATGCGAGCCACGCGCGTGTCCGCCAGGCGGTAGGGTTTTTCGGCGTCGATCACGAGCCGGTAAAGCTTACGCTTCTGGAAATCGGCGTTCCACAAATAGCCGTTCACCCATGCGAGTCCTGCGGCGTAGGGGCCGGGCGCCGCCAGCACGCCGATGACCACGCCGCTCGCCGGGTCGACCATGTAGATTTCGTCCGCCATCCGGTTCGCCATCCACAGGTACTTGCCGTCGTAAGCCATGCCCTCGCAAGCCTTGTCGGGCACGGCGAAGTAACTAAGGATGGTCCCGTCCTCGGGCATGACCTTGTATACGGTTCCACTCGACCGCTCGAGGATGTAGAGCGAGCCGTCCGCCCAAGCGAGGCCCGCCGGCTTCGACCCCGGCGCCTGGAATGTCGTCTCGACGATTCCGGATTCGAGGTTCCACGCGAACACCGCCCCGGTGTGGTCATCGCTCACCCACAGCTTGCCGTCGCCGAAGGTAAGCCCCCTCGGCCTGAGTGTCGGGGCGGTTCGCTTCTGAATAACGGCCCCCTTTTCCGGGTCGATCTCATAAACCAATCCCTCGCGCCAGTCCGCGAGATGCAATCGCTTGCCGTCCCAGGCCAGCCCGGCCGGGTACTTGCTCGGGCTGTCCAGCGAATCGACCGGGGTTCCGGGCTGCGCCGCCACCGGCGACTCTCCCGATGCGATGAACAAAGACGCCAGCGCGAGAATACAAACAACGTATTTCCAGGGATTACGAGAACGTGGCGACATCGTGACTCCTCCTTGACCGCGCGTACCGACACGTGGCTTGGCATGCGGTTCATCCGCGACCAACACTATAGCATGAAACGCGGGGCGGCGGCTCCTCCGGCCGGGATTTTCAACCGGTGGGGTGGGGCCGCTCATAATCCGGTACCGGCCGGGGAAATCATCCCGCCTCCGGCGGCCGCCTCCGCGCCCAGCGTTGGAGCACAAGGCCGGCCACGATGAGGAGCAACCCGGTGACCGTCGAGGGGAGGATGTCCTCCCCGACCAGGAAGTGGATGAAGACGAGCGAGAAGAACGGGGAGACGAAGATCATCATGCTCACGCGCGCGGTGTTCTCGGAGAGGCGCAGGGCCAGGAGCCAGAGCACGAACGTCACGCTCATCTCGATGACGCCGACATAGAGGCAGCCCACCCACCCGCGGACATCGGGCACGGCGAGATGAGAGAACACGACGCAAACCACCAGCGCGAACGGCACGCCGAACAAGAAACTGAGAAACAGGCAAGTGACCGGTGGGCGGTCGTCCTTGGTGTTGTAGATCCAGTACAGCGCCCATACGAATGCGCTTCCGACCGCCAGGGCCACACCCAGGGGATCGGACAGGCTGAAATCAAGCAGGTGCCCCCGAGTGGAGATCACGACGACGCCCGCGTACCCCAGAATGAGAGCCGCGAAATCGCGCGCGCGCAGCTTGCGCTTGAGGAGCGGGATGGACAGGAGCGGAAGCGTCAACCCCCATGTGAAGTTCAAGGGCTGCGCCAGTTGGGCCGGCAGCAGGTCGTAGGCCTTGAAGAGGATGAGGTAATAAGCGAAAGGATTCGTGAACCCGAGCGCAATCGACCGGCGGTATTGGGCGGGTGTGGCGGCGAAGGCGGAACGAAGTTCACCGCGAACGCCGAGGATCAGGCCCAGCACAACGGTCGAAACCAAGCTGGAGTAGAAGAGCAGTTGCAGGTGATCCACATAGCGGAGCGTCAGCTTGAAAGCCGAGGCCACCGTCGACCACAAGAGGGCGGCGGCGAGCGCAAACAAGAATCCCTTGTCCTGATTTCGCATGGTCGGTCCGATTCGACAAAATCAGTTCGCGAGCTGGTTCCCGGTGATTATACCGCCCTCGGGTGGTGTTGCGGCGCTGATTTAACAGGAACGCGGCGGCAGGCCGTGTTACAATCTCCCCCAATCTTTGGAGTGACCGACCATCCGTCCGGGAGGAGCGATGAAGAAACGAACGCCTTTCCCGCCCGTTTTTTGGATC
>JBGSIK010000017.1:0-1723 GCA_041742575.1 Candidatus Krumholzibacteriia bacterium | reverse complement strand
CTGTTCGCCAAGCGCCGGGCCCGAAGCGGTGGGGACGGTTTCGTTCTCTCTCCTTGAGAACGCGGGCGGCGAGGACCATGGGCGCCCGACGAGGGCGCCGACGGCGGTCGATTCGATCGTAGTGCGCGTTTTCCGGGCCGGGGCCGGGGCGAAGCTCGAGACCTCCAAGGGCGTGCCCTACGACGGATCGAGCGACGTCCAAGTGACGTTGACGTGCGTCGCCGAAGCCGGCAAGAAGGTCAGCGTCGAGCTGTTCGATCACGCGCGCATGATGTATTTCGGCGCCGAAGAGGACGTGGACGTGACTCCCCTGCAAGACACCGCCGTCGCGATCGATGCTTGGGACATCTTCATCGACCAGTTCCAGGTCGAGCCGCAACTGGTGACGGTGGGGACGTCGTTCGAGGTGCGCTGGTCGAGTGTGGCCGCGCCGGGACGCTACCTGCTGCAAGAAAGTCAATCGGCCGACTTCAGCGCCGTCGTGAACGAGATCCTCACCACCGACACCACGGAATCGTTCCAGCGCGGCACCGGCGCCCATTACTTCCGCGTGGTGCCCGTAAACGCGTACGCGGTGGGCACGGTCACGCCGCCGGCATTCTGCTACGTGGCGGAAACGTCCGAGCCCGCGCCCACGATCGACGCCATCGAACCCGCGGAGGCGGCGCCGCTGGAACGAGTGACGATTCGCGGCTCGAAGCTGGATCTCCCCGGATCACAGGTGCTGCTGGGCCCGGCGCTGTGCCCGATCATCTCGGCGACGAATGCGAGCATGCTGATCCAGATTCCCCGTGAGGGCCACACGGGCCGGGTCACGCTTAAATCGATCCTGGGGGAAGCGACCGCGCCCGATGCGTTCGTCGTGAATAGAATCGCTTACGTGACGCGCAGCGGCGAGTACGTGGAGAGTTACAGGAAACTCATCACCGCCGACTCGGTAATCATCGGGGGGAGTGGCGTGGAGGTGGTGGTAAACGACCGGCTCTACACTCGTGACATGAGCGTGTTCGACCTAGTGGTGGTCGGTCACGACAACGGAAGCGAGGGATTCGTGCTGGACGCGGCGCAGGCCGGCGCCATCATCGCGAGCGGCTCCCAGATCATGGCCATCGGCGCGGGAGGGTACGTGTACCTGCGGTATGCGAGCAAGGAAGTGGACACGCTCACGGTGACAGTCTCGCAACGGCAGGACCTCTACGTGCCCGACCTGTCATTGCCCGTTTTCGTGGAGCCGTATCCCGTTGTCTTCCAGATGTTCGATTTCGTGAGAATGTGCGATCCGGCGCAGTATTTCATCGGGATCGACGTGGTGAGCAAACCGCAATCCATGACGCTGTACGCGAGTTTATTCTCCGGCTCGAAGAGCTGGGCGCTCCTGGACGTCCTCACCGGCGAGAATTCCATACGCAACTTCTTCTGGGGAAACGCCGGCGATCCGGGATCTCTCACCTCGGATGGAAAGAGCTGCTTCCTCAACGCCCTCAACCTGCTCATGGCAGGAACGACGGCCGACCCTGTGGCCGCCGGCCGCGGGGCCGATTGACCGTTCTCCCAACACCGGACGTTCCGCCAGTCACCGGCAGCGCCCGCTTCGCGGCCGAGACGATACGGGGTTGACAAGCGGCAAAAACTCAGCATAATCTGTTTGTTTTTAAGGGGTAAGAAAATGAAAACTTTTGCCAACGTGCTATGCGTTTCTGTGCTCGCGGCGGGACTCGTGATG
>JBGSIK010000016.1:0-5981 GCA_041742575.1 Candidatus Krumholzibacteriia bacterium | reverse complement strand
GGGCGGTGCGGCAGGCGCTGCGCTATCCCGGCCGGCGCGAGATCGAGGCGGCGGTGGTCGTGGACGTGACCGATACCTTCGCCGCCAAATTGGAGGCGATCCAAGCCCATCGCACGCAGTTCCAATCGCAACCGGGCTCGCGGGAAACGCCGCTCAACCGTCCCGGTTTTCTCGAACTGGTTGAGGCGCGGGCGTTGGCCAGCGGCCACCGGATCGGCGTCCGGTACGGCGAGCCGTTCGAAACCCTGAGACCCCTGGGCCTGCGAGATTTGAGCGTTTTCGAGTAGCGTATGATCGAAGACAAGCTGCATATCGGTATCGTCTGCTATCCCACGCCCGGGGGCAGCGGTGTCGTGGCCACCGAGCTGGGCAAGTCGCTGGCCCGGATGGGGCACGAAGTGCACTTCATCACCAGCGGCCACCCCACGCGCTTGAGTCGGTTCGAAGAGAATGTCATCCTCCACAAGGTGGAGACGGGTGAGTACCCCGTTTTTCAAGGGTACACACCGTATTCGTTGAGTCTCGCGGTCAAGATCCGCGAAGTGGCTGACCAGTACAACCTGGACCTCCTGCACGTGCATTACGCCATCCCACACGCGGCCTCCGCCTTCCTCGCCAAGGAGATGCTGAAGCCGAGGAAATTGCGCACGCTCACGACGCTGCACGGAACCGACATCACTCTGGTGGGCATGATGCCGTCGTTCTACGAGATCACCCGATTCAGCATTTCGGTGAGCGACGGGATCACGGCGGTCTCCCATTTCCTGAGGAATGAGACGGTACGGGAATTCAAAATCGAAAAACCGATCGACGTCATCCACAACTTCGTCGATTCCGAGGAGTTCAGGCCGGGGCCGAACCCGGAGATCCGCCGCCGTCTCGCGCCCCGAGGCGAGCGCTTGGTAATGCACGTCTCGAATTTCAGAAAAGTCAAGAACTTGCCGGGCGTGCTTCGTGTGTTTCGGGAAGTCAGGAACGAGGTGCCCTCGCGCTTGGTCCTGGTCGGGGACGGGCCCGAAATCGAAACCACCGAGCGCCTCGCCGTCGAGCTCGGGATCGAGCGCGACGTCGTGTTTCTTGGAGATCAACAGTTCATTGCCGACATTCTTCCGGCTGCGGACGTCTTCCTGCTGCCGAGCGAACACGAGAGCTTCGGTTTGGCGGCGCTGGAGGCGATGAGCTGCGGAGTCCCGGTAGTGGGATCGCGCGTCGGGGGCTTGCACGAGGTGATCGTGGACCAGGAAACGGGGTACCTCTGCGACCCGCACGACGTCTCCTGCATGGCGCGGCTGGTGGTTTCTCTGTTGGCGAACGAACCGTTCCGGAGGTCGATGGGGGAAAAGGCGAGGGAAAGGGCGGTGCGGGAGTTCAACCGGGAGCGGGTCGTGGGCGAGTACCTGAGAACTTATCATCGAGTACTGGGAGAAGCCGGCGATGGCGGGTGAGCTTCATTTTTGGGACGCGGTAGCCAGGATCCGGGAGCAGGACGAACGGTACGCCCCCGAAGCGTATGCCTTCGTGATGGATTCGCTCGAATTCGGGATCCGGCGCATCGGCGAACGCCGACACGTGAGCGGGCTGGAGTTGCTCGACCATGCCTGCGCGTTCGCCAAGGAACAGTTCGGCATATTGGCGAATGCGGTGCTCGAGAAGTGGGGGTTGCGCTCCACCGGCGATGTGGGGGCGGTGGTGTTCCGACTGGTGGACGTGGGAGTGCTGAGCGCCCTGGAAAGCGATTCCGAGTCGGATTTCGACGAAGTTTTCGACCTGAAAGAACGTTTGGAACAGAATTACTTCGATCTTGATTGAGCCCCTCCGGGCGTAGTGGGCGCCGAGATTGCAGCGTGAATGCCGGTGGGGATGCGGTCGAGGCGCGTGCTACTCCGTGATCACGAGCGCTGAGAACACATAGAGCGCGGTGCCGGGGTCCTTCCAGGCGTCGGGGGGGAGCGAGGCCTTGCGGCATACGCACGCTAGGAACTCCTCCCGGGTCCAACCCTGCTCCACTGCGACCTGCGGGAGCAACACTCCTCGGCGGAATCCCCGTTCCACCAGCAGGCCGTGCTCGCCTACGACCACGGATCGGGGGTCTTCCAGTCGCTCGAAAGGCGTGAGTACGGAGATCTCGATGGAAAGACCGTCCAACTCGTCGCGGGTCACCGCGGGGAAGCGCGGGTCGTCGAACGCGGCTGCCCGAGCCATCTCCACCACCGTTTCCCAGAGTGGTTGCGGGCTTTCGAGCCGGCCGATGCAGCCGCGGAGCATGCCGGCGTCTTTGAGCGTGACGAACGCTCCACAGCGGGTACACACGCCGGGATCGCTCGGCTCGCAGCTCGGGATGTCGTCTCCCGCCAGCTTGCGCGCGATGGCCTCCCGCGCCAGGTCGAGCAGAAAACGTCGCGACTCATCCGACAGGGCGACTACCATTATTCAATCCTCCGCGTTATTCTGCCGCCGCGCAGACGGCCGCCGATAGGTATCCCACCACACCGGAGTAGTCTCCGGTCACATCTCCCGAATTCGCGCGTGCGAGTTCGCAGTACGCACGCCCGGTCATGCGGCCGGTGGCGATCAGCGCTGCGATGACCGGTCCCGCGCCGCACGCTTCGCACCGACCGCGCTCGACGGCATCGTAAACCACGCGGGCATCGAGAGTGGACAGCGCAGTGCAGAACCCTCCATCGAGCTTCCCGGCGGTGGCGCCGTCGTGGAAGTGCGAAAGGTCCGTGCTGGCAACGATGAGCACTCCACGGTCATCGGTGATGGAAGCCAGTGCTTCTCCCAGGGCGGCGCAGTTTTCCCATCTCTGATCGCCCATCACCACCGCCACCAGCCGGAACTTCCCCAGGCTCCGCTGTAGGAAGGGGATCTGTACCTCCAGTGCGTGCTCCTGTCTGGCGAGAGCGGTTTGAATGTGCCCGCGCGCCGAACGCCGAACTTTTGAGGCATGCGCGGATGCTATACGCTGGACGAGATCATGCGACGTCTCCACCACGCCGAGCGGAGTCTCGTAACCGTCCCCCTCGTACACGGCGCTGAAGTCGAAGTGCTCCATGTGCGACGGGCTCACCACGACAACGCTGTGGTAATCCCGCCCGCGGAGGAGCCGATAGCCGTGAGCGGCCACGTTTCCTGAATAGCGGTATCCGGCGTGCGGTGAAATCAGGACGCGGACCAACCCGCCGGGATCGGCCGGTTTCGCCGCCTCGATCATGCGGTCGATGTCCCGGGCGAGAGTGTCGGCGCCGGCGGGGTAGAAGTACCCTGCCACGGCCGGTTTCCGGATCGAATCAGGGCTGCTTTTCATGGTCACCTTCCCGTGAATCTCGCAGGCGCTGGAAGCGGGCGACGACATCGTCCATCGCTCCTGCTTCCACCTCGGCCACCACTCCGGCGTGATGACTGTTCGCGAGGTAGTGTGTGCGGTCCTCCCCGCGGCGTGCACAGATGAGGCGATCGATGCTCACGCCGTCGCCATCGGAGACGGTAAGCGCTATCTCCGGCTTCGACAAACCGTAGGAGGCGGGATCCCCCGTCTCCGCCACGACCTGGCTGTACCGCAACCGCCCGATCGCGGTCAGCAGCTCTCGCACCTCGGTCTGATCGATCCGTCCCATGGCCGGGTTGGGAAACCCCCACTCGTCCCCCGGCCGGACCAGAGTCATCTGTAATTGAGGCGTTTCGATGCTGACCCGCCGCGTTTCGGAGGGATCGAACACCAAAAGCCTGCGGTCACGGAGTTCCGCCACCGTGGCCCGGAACACCGCCAGCAGCGTCGTGTCGGTCACAGCGACGCGCGCTTCGCCGACGAGTTGCGCGACCACTCCGTCCTCCATTTCCACCCCGGCGCGCAGGACCCGTTCGATCCCGGATGCCGTTGTGACCTTAACCTCCCGGCCGCGATGCTCGATCGGCCGGAGCGAATCGGCCTCACCGGGCTCCAGGAAGCGATGGGCCCGCAGTCCGCGCAGGCGGCGCAACAATGACTCGACCATCTGGGCGTCGCCCCGGATCTCGGCGCCATCCGATCGGGTCGTCCACTCGCCGTCTCGTTGGCGAACCCATGTGGTCGAGCCGCCGGTGGCGGCGATGCTCAAACGCGCAACGTCCTCGAGCGCGAAGGCGATGATGCGCTTGTCCCGATACGCCGACAGCGGCTGCAATGCGCTTTGCCGCAAGCCTGCCGGAATCAGGAGCACTTGCGGCGCGGGCGGTTTCATCGCGTACGCCTGGCCGCGGTCGACCGTGAGCCCGCCGACCCGCAGGGCCACGATCGTGTCGCCTGCGGAGAAGAAGAGGGAGACGACGGCGGAGGGATCTTGCAGTCCGAACGGGACCAGGTCCGCCTGCGCGCCGATGTCTCGCGCGATTTCGGCATCCGAAATCGAGTGAACGACGCGGTTCACGGCGGCGACGTCCGCTCGCTCGGAGAACGGAGCGATCATCCGCCACCCGTTCGTGTCGCGCGCGAACTCGAGGGATACGTCCGGACGGATGATCCGGACGGCGGCCACACTGTCCGGGTGAAACGAAACAAGATCCGAGCGCGACTCCGCTTGGTCGAGGGCCCGGCGGTGGCGCGGCTCCTGGACGGCAAGGAAATAGAGCAACAGGCTTCCCGCGATCACGAACAGGACGAGCGTATTCCTGCGGCGGATGACTTCAAGCCCTCCTCTTTTTCGCGAACACGTAAACGCCGGTCGACATCACCGCCAGGGGAAGCAGCACCAGGCACAGGAGGAAGATCAGCCGGCCCTGGCGGACGGTGATGAACACGTATTCTCCCAGTCCTTCTTTGGACCGGATGGCGATCACGTCCTGCTCCTCGGCCAGAAAATCGATCGCGTTCGAGAGAAAATCGGAATTGCCCAGAAGTCCGAGAAAGCGGTTGGTGGCGAAGTCCGAATCGCCGATGACGACGATCCTGCTCACCCGAACCGGTTCCGCGCCGCTCGGAGGGAGTTCGAAACGGCTGGTTCGTTCGGCGACAGCCGCCACCGCAAGCGACCCCCGGATGTCATCGGTATCCCGCGTTGCCTGCCCGGAGCGGACCCCGTCGATGTCGGTCTCACCCCAGACCGACGGTTCCGTCATCGCCAGGTATTGGACGTTGATCGACGGATCCACCACCTCCGCGGAGACGATCCGCACCGGCCTCGCGAGGGGAAAGATGGTGATGGGGCGGAAACCCCGTGTGATCTCGTGCGGCTGGTAACGCCGGATCTTGGTGAAGGTGGCGTCGAACATTTCGTCGCCCGCATCCACGACCACGAGTTCGTCGAGCAGCACGGCGTCCTCGAGCGCGAGGCGGTAGCGATCGAGAATGGGAACGAACTCGGGGACCGCGCGAAGGGGATCGATCATGAAAAGCGCTTTTCCGCCGCCGGCCAGGTATTCGGCGACGCACTCCGCCTCACCTGCCAGGTATGACTTCTTGGGGCCGGCGATGACGAGCACCGCGCAATCGCGCGGCACCGACTCCGCTCCCAGCAGGGAGAGGGAAGAGATCAGATAGCCGCGGTCCTGCAAGCGCATCCGCAAGGCGCTGTACCCCGGAGGTCCGGTGTCCTCGATGTCCTTCTCGTCGTGCCCGGTGACGAAATACACCGCCTTCTTGGTTGCGCGGGTCGCAAACAGGATCGTATTGGTGATGGCCTGCTCGGTGAGTTCGTTCGTCACCCTCCGGTTGTCTTTGTATTGCACGACAATGTCGCCGGACGCGGCCCCCATGCTCTCCGCGACCAGAGGTTTGTGATCCGGGTCCACCAGCTCGTAGTGGATCCGTCGGCTCTCGTGCGCGTAGAGCGACAGCAACCGGCCAGCGCGCGTGTGTTGTTCGGTGTCACGCCGGTAGAAAGCCGTCACGCGGACATCATCGTCCACGGCGGCGAGAAGCTGCCGCGTGGGCTCGGATAGCGTGAAGCGTTTGTTCCGGGTAACGTCATAGCGGTGTGTGTTGCGGACGGATATGGCCTGGACGG
>JBGSIK010000015.1:0-6598 GCA_041742575.1 Candidatus Krumholzibacteriia bacterium | reverse complement strand
TCGAGCGATTGCTGGCCGGCGTGCGCGGCAACCGCCACCACCGCCGTTGAGCGAGACGAGCGGCGAAACCGTTTGACAAACGGCCGCCGCGTATCTATACATAGAAAATAATGAGGACACGCCTAGCGGTCATTCTCGCCGTCGTTGCCGTGCTCGCGGTGGTCCCCGCGCTGCACGCCGGTCATTCCCACGGGTACGCGGGTCACGACGTTGATCTGCACGCGGGCTGCGTGTTGTGTTCGTCCGGGCCGGCGGTAGGTATGGCAAACGACGATACGCCCGCCCAGTACACCGACGATGCCCCGGCCGCGCTGGTCGCGCCATTGTCCATTCGCGTCCACGAGTTCCACGTTGCTTCTCCCCTTGGATCCCGCGCGCCTCCGCAAGCTCGCTGAAAAAAAGCTCCAATCCACATCCGTCCCGCGGGACGATAAGGGCTTTTCACGGGAGGTCTGTCTCCGATGCGAGTTCCATTGTTTGTCGCCGTGCTCGGTTCCGTAGTCGCTTTTCACGTCCCCTCGATACACGCTCAAACGCTGGTCAATCCCGACGTGAGCGCGGTGGGCGACATGAGAATCAACTTCAGGACCGGCGAAACCGCCGAGGGACTCGGCGTGAAGGAAATCGAGTTCGAATTCCATGAGCTGGAGTTGGACTTCAACGGTTACCTCAATCCGTACATGCGGGCCGACGCCTTCGTGGGCATACACGGGACGCATGGCGAGGTCGAAGTCGAGGAGGCCAGCATCACGGTTCTTCGCGGCCTGCCCCTCGGCCTGCAGTTGAAGGCGGGCAAGTACTTGCTGGATTTCGGCAGGATAAACACCCAACACCCCCACCAGTGGGGGTGGATCGAGTGGCCGCTGATGCATCGGACGATGCTCAGCGAAGAAGGCCTGTGGCCGGTGGGCGCACAGCTGTCCACTCTCCGACCCTTGGGCGAGACGGCCGTGAGACTCTCGGTGAACGCGTTCATGAGCGACGCCTTCGCCCACGAACACCACCACGAAGCCGCGGACGAAGAAGAGCAAGATGAGACCGCCCCGGCGGAAATCATGGGATCGGCGCGGTTGTCCTTTTTCCGGTCCTTCACCGACGCGTGGTCGGCCGAGCTGGGAGCGTCGTACCTGGCGGGCAGGTACGATCCGGCCGACGACCTGGACGTGGGCCTCACGGGTATCGACTGGAAGCTCAAGTGGCGACCCGATACCTACCGTGCTTTCATCTGGACGATCGAAGCGATGCGCAGCGATCGGGAGGTGATCCACGCACACGAGGCGCCCGACACCAGCGATCACGAGCACCAAGCCGAAACGATCGAGGCATTCGGAGCATTCTCCGCGGCGGAACTCCACTTCCGCCGCGTGTGGGATGTCGGTGCCTATTTCGACTATACCCAGGACGCGAACGTCGACGATGTCGAGACAACGGCTTTCGGGACTTGGTTCGGGTACATGCCGGCCGAGGAAACAGCTCGATTTAGCCTCGTGTACCGCCGCGAGACGTCCGATAACTACGAATTCGATGTCAACAGCGTTATCTTGCAGATCGTATGGGCGCTCGGCCCCCACAAGCCACACGCATTCTAAACTGAGGTGAAACCGTGAAATCCAAATCGATTGTCGCTCTTCTGGCGGTCGCGGCGCTCTTCGTTCACACCGCCGCAAGCGCCAAGGTCAAGGTGGTGGCGTCCACTTCCGACCTGGCCTCCATCGCCCGGTGGATCGGGGGTGAAATGGCGGACGTCGAGAGCATCGCCCGTGGAACCTCGGATCCTCACTATGTGGAGGTGCTCCCGAGTTACATGATCAAGGTCGCGAAGGCGGACATCTACCTGAAAGTGGGACTCGACCTCGACCGTTGGGCCAACGAGATCATCGACGGCTCCCGCAACGGAAAGCTCGTCGTCGTGGACTGCTCCTCGCAGATCGAACCTATGGAGCGGCCCACCACCAAGGTGGACGCGTCCATGGGTGACGTGCACCCCCAAGGCAATCCGCACTACTGGTTGGACCCGGCGAACGGATTGAAGGTCGCTGACCAGGTGGCGGACGCGCTGATGCAGGTCGACGGCGCCAACGTCTCGTACTACGCCGACCGGCTGGAACAATTCACGCGGACCTACGAACGAATGAAGTCGGAATGGGAAGCGAAGGCCGCCGTTCTCTCCGGCCTCGAGATCATCACCTATCACAACTCGTGGCCGTATTTCAGCCGCGCTTTCGGCGTCCAGGTGGCGGGGTTCGTGGAGCCCAAGCCGGGCATCGAACCCACACCCTCGCACACGGGCAAGATCGTCGAGCTCGTGAAGGCCAAGAAAATCCGGGTTATAGGCGTCGAGCCCTACTTCTCGCGCCGGGCGCCGGACACCATAGCGAGGCTGACGGGCGCCAAAGTGGTAATCCTACCCCCGTCGGTGGGCGGCGTGGACGGGGCAGACGACTATTTCCGACTCTTCGACGCGATTCTCGACGTACTGAGCGAAGCTGCCAAGGAGTAGGCCGGTGCTGGAAATACTGACATATGATTTCGTGAAACTCGCCGTGCTGTGCGCGCTGGTGCTGGCCGGGATCCACGCCTACCTCGGCTTTCATGTCGTCAGCCGAGGGGTCATATTCGTGGATCTGTCACTGGCGCAGGTGTCCGCGCTCGGCGCCGTGCTGGCAATGGTGTTCGGATTCGAAGAGGGCCCGGCCAGGTACATGATCTCGCTCGCGTTCACCTTCGTCGGGGCGCTTGTGATCACAGTCGCCCGGACCAGAGACGACCGTGTCCCCCAGGAAGCTTTTATCGGCATCGTCTATGCGGGCAGTGCCGCGCTGGCAGTGCTGCTCCTGGCCCATCTACCTCACGGCAAGGAGGAAATCGACCACATGCTTGCGGGGTCACTGCTCACGGTTACCCCGCG
The DNA here is from genome assembly GCA_041742575.1 of Candidatus Krumholzibacteriia bacterium. Taxonomy (GTDB): domain Bacteria; phylum Krumholzibacteriota; class Krumholzibacteriia; order WVZY01; family JAKEHA01; genus JBGSIK01. The sequence continues at coordinate 3,690 of JBGSIK010000015.1, read as the reverse complement.
TGAGCTGGTGAAGATCGCCGTCCTGTACGCGATCGTCGGGCTCTTCCATTACGCGTACAGAACCAGGTTCATGCTGATCAGCACGGACCGAGAAGAGGCCGTCCGCCGGGGTTACAACCTGTTAGGTTGGGATTTTCTGTTTTACACCAGTTTCGCCGTTGTGGTGACGTCTTCGGTGGCAATCGCCGGAGTTCTGCTCGTGTTCTCCCTGCTGGTGATCCCTCCGGTGACCGCCCTGCTCCTCACCAGGAATGCCGGCAGGCGGCTCGCGCTGGGATGGGGCACGGGGTTGCTGGGTTCCGTCGTCGGAATCGTGGGCTCAGCCGGAATGGACCTACCCGCCGGTCCGTCCGTGATGACCGCTTTGGTGTTGATTCTCATCGGTACCAGCATAACGGCGGCACTCGTGCGGAATCGAAGCGGACATTGATCGGATGTGGGAAAGGGGCGGAACGGGGACGTCGGCTACTTGTTGTCGTACGTTATGTTGAATCTCTTGATCTTGTTGTGCAACTGCTGCCTGCTGATCGCGAGGGCCTTCGCCGCCGAGGTGATGTTCCACGAGTGCCTGTCCAGCGTCCGGCGGATGACTTCCGTTTCGTAGTGTTGAAGCTTTGCTTTCAGGGATTCACTCGTCATATCCTCCACTGCTTCGTCCTCCTGGTGGAAAAAACCCTTGAGCGCGGCCGCGCGTATAACGCCGCCTTCGTCCTGGAACACGATGGCATATTCGATCGCGCTCTTCAGCACGCGGATATTTCCCTCCCACTGGTTCCGAAGCAGGAACTCCTTGGCGTCCTTGTGCAGCTTCGGAAGCGGTTCTTTCTTCTCCTCCGCGTGCTTCTTGAGAAAATACTCGGCCAGCGGGATTATGTCCTCGCGCCTGTCGCGCAGCGGCGGCAAGACCAACTCGGCGGCTCTCAAACGGTGGTAAAGGTCTTCGCGGAACCTTCCCTCCTTGACGGCCCTGGATAGATCTCTATTCGTGGCGCATATGATGCGCACGTCGACATTACGGGGCCGATTCTCCTCCCCGATTCGCCGCACCACTTTCTCCTGGATCACGCGCAGCAATTTCGCCTGGGACTCGAGTGGCATGTCGCCGACTTCGTCCAGGAAAAGCGTGCCCCCATTCGCGATCTCGAACAACCCCGGGCGGTCGGCCACCGCGCCCGTGAACGCGCCGCGCCGATGCCCGAACAGAATACTCTCCACCAACCCCTCCGGGATCGCACCGCAGTTCACGGGCTCGAATCGCTCGCGTCGCCGCTTGCTCTTCTCGTGGATCGCGCGTGCCAAGATCTCTTTACCGGTTCCAGTCTCGCCTTGAACGAGCACGCTGATGTCGCTGGGCGCGATCTTGTTCACCCTTTCGAACAGTTCCTCCATGCGGCTGTTGCGCGTGACCATTCCGTAGGAAGCGAACTCTTCGCCCAACTTGTGCCGGAGCGAAATGTTCTGCTCCTCGAGATGTTCCCGCTGGAACTCGAGCTCGCCGTGACTCTTGGCGTTGTTGATTGCAATGGCGGCTTGGGCCGCAAAAGCCTTCATTACCTTGAGATCGGAATCGAGAAACCGCTCGGAGACGAACTTGCTGTCCGCGTATATCACGCCGACAAGTTCGCCCTCGAATGCCAAGGGCAAGCACACGACGGTGGCGATCTTGAGAACGTGAATGCTCTCACTGATCTCGACGTCCCCCAACTCCATCACGTTCGAGCTGAATATCGGCTGCAGGGTCTCGGCGACCTGGCGAGGGATAGTGCGGCTGACGGCCAGGTCTGCCTCCTTCCACGCCGACTGGCCGGTTGCGCGGTAGATCTCCATGGAAAGCGAACCGTCGTCGCGCTTGAGCATGACGAATCCGCGCTGACAGCCCGTGATCTTCAGGATCTGGTCTACGATGTTCTCGAGGAGCACTTTGAGATCGAGTGTGGAGGTAATGGCGGCGCTGACGTCGAGCAGGTTCTCGACCACGGTGTAGCTCTTCTCCAAACGCCGGAAGCGCTCCTGGAGGGCGTCGGATTCGTCACTCGAGCGCTTGCTCTCGCGGAGCCTACGGTCGAGGTCATCCAGTTCCGACAGCACGTTCCCCTTGGGTCCGTCCGCGCGCTCCGCGCGCTTTTTGTGCTTGGAAACACCGCTCATGATGCGCACCAGGGATCAGTATATCACAACGCTTGGGGAATGGGCCCCACCGCCGGAGCGGTTCCACTGTTGGAACCATTCTGGAAAAAAAAAGAGCCCGCTTTCGCGGGCTCTCTAGCTCCACCCCTCCCTACCAGATGCTCTTGCCCCACACGCTCTTGCCAAGGACGGCCAGGACGCTGAGGATGAATCCGAGATTCGCTATGATGACGTACCGCATTTCGATTTCCTCCTGTGAGCTTGCCTCTTGCCGGTGTCTTCGCTGATTTAATTCGTCTCCGCTGGGCCTTCAGGCGCTTCGTCTCGTCTTGCCTGCCGATGGCTCTCTATGGCAAGCGGCGTACCATTGTGGCAAGAAATTCCGGGTTTTTTCCAATCGCTTCTTTTACAACGACATACAGCCCTAAACATGACCATAGTGCCGCATTGTTACGTCCAAACGCGCTCCAGCGGTGTCAAAAAAATTTGACATCCGGCGATAAATCCCGCCAAAAACAAGCGCAACTATATATAGTCCAATGTGTTGTGTTGTTCGTCAAGAAACAGCGACACCTGTCAAGGGAATTTGACAGTTCGCGGTCCGCCGAAAAAATTGGGAAAGGGGGAGCACTCGCGGCCGCGGCCGCGGTTGGGGGCCCGGCGTCAGCGGTGCACGATTCGCGCAAGGATGTCCTCGGCGATCTCCGCGCCGACGAGCTTCGCGACCAGTTCGGCGGCGAATTCGATCGCCGTGCCGGCACCCCGGCTCGTGACCAAGTTGCCGTCGACGACGACGCGTTCGCGTGTGTACCGGCAACGGTCCATCTCGTTCTCGTGAGCGGGATGACTGGTCGCCTGCCGCCCCTCGAGGATCCCGGCCGCGTTCAAAACAGTGGGGGCCGCACAGATGGCACCGATGAGCTTCCCGTCGCGCGCCATCGTGCGAAGGAGGCGAAGCACGCCCTCGTTTTCACCGAGGTTTCTGGCGCCCGGCATCCCGCCCGGCAGGACGATCGCATCTGTTTCGTCCGAATCGACGGACCCGATGTGCGCGTCACATTCGACCCGTATACCGTGCGAGCCCGTCACGACGTTGTCACCGACCCCCGCGACCGTCACTTCGACTCCAGCGCGCCGCAATACATCCACGATCACGACCGCTTCGATCTCCTCGAAACCCTCCGCAAGGGGCACAACGACTCGCTTCATGTTTCACTCCTATGACATCCGACAGTTGACCGCGTGCCGAGCAGGTGATACCTTTCCTAAGATCACACCGAAACCCCACTCTGACAAGCCCGAGCCAGCGGCCACCAAGGAGGAGCGTTCATGGGTACGTGGCAGGAATACGCAACCTGGATCCGGCTGCTGCTAACGGTGGCGGCGATAGCGTTGGTAGGAATCTCGTGCGAGGACAGCCAGTCCCCCGAAGCCCCCGCGCGTATCGCGGTCGAATCCGGCGACAACCAGTTTTCCCGCTTCGGGACGCCGCTGCCCCAACCCCTGGTCGCACGCGTCGGCTTCACTGACGGGAGCGTGGCCCCCGGTGTGCGAGTGCGCTTC
>JBGSIK010000014.1:0-2018 GCA_041742575.1 Candidatus Krumholzibacteriia bacterium | reverse complement strand
AACTTCGGAGACCATGGGCGAGGTCGGTGCGACTGCGACCGAGTTCAGCGTGTTCCGCGAGAGTCTGACAAGTCGCTCGGAGCTTCGTAACGAACGCGTCAGCTGCCTGGATATTATCCACCGCAATGAACAACCAGATCTCATCGAGATCAGCCAGCGCTTCAGTCGTAAGTCTGGATTGCTTCATTCCGGCTTGCTCTTTTTCTGTACCAGCTTGCGACGCCCCTCACCTTTGACGCGTTCCACGACGATTTCATCGAAGTCTACCCTCCAGTTACATAAAGTCCACTGACTTCCCGTCGAGAACGACCGTCACGCCGGGCTTTTCTGGCGGTCCGACGGCCGCACCAAGAATTCACTTCCCGTGAGGTCCGCAAACGCCGGAAAGATTTCTATGTCGAGGGACATAATAATGGCACTTTTATAAAGAAATGGCGAACCTTACGCCCTGTCGTATGTATAAATGTGTAGGAAAACAACATACACGCGACAAGGAGGTCCGCCACATGAAGCTTCGCCGATCCGACGTCCGCCGTCAAGCCCACGTCATCCCGGAATTGAAGTTCGAGAATCAGTCCCTCACTTCCTTCGCCGGACTGGTTCTCTTCCTGCAGTTCTTCGCCATCCTCGGACTCAAGGCGCGGTTGCGCAAGTGCTTCCGTCACCTGGCCCCGGGCAAGATCTTCAGTCGCTCGACGATCTTCCTTCAGCTCATCGTCCATCTGCTGCTCGGCTTCCGCGAACTGCGGGACAGCCGGGCCTACCGCGACGATCCGATGGTTCAGCGTCTCCTCGGGCTCAAGCGTCTGCCCGATGTCGCCACCCTCAGCCGCATGCTGAAGGAAGCGGACGAGCAGAGCGTCCATCACCTCCGTCAGTTGCTGCGGGACATGCTGTTCGAGCGCCTGGCTTCCCTGGGCCTGGCCCGCATCACGCTCGACTTCGACGGCTCCGTGCAATCCACCCGCCGTCACGCCGAGGGCACCGCCGTCGGCTACAACAAGAAACGCAAGGGGGAACGCAGCTACTATCCGCTCTTCTGCACCGTCGCCCAGACCGCCCAGGTACTCGACTTCCTGCACCGCTCCGGCAACGTCCATGACTCCCAGGGCGCCCAGGAGTTCATTCTGGCCTGTGTTCAAGCGGCCCGCGAGGCCCTCCCCGGGATCACCGTCGAGGTTCGCATGGACAGCGCGTTCTTCAGCGACGCCATCGTGTCCGCCCTTCAGAACGCGGGCATCGAGTTCACCATCAGCGTCCCCTTTGAGCGGTTCACCGAACTCAAGCGGATGATCGAACAACGTCGGCGGTGGCAAAGCATCAGCGCTGACGTCTCGTACTTTGAGGACGATTGGAAGCCGAAGGTCTGGGACCGCCGGTTCCGCTTCCTGTTCATCCGGACCCGGGCCCTGCGCCAGCACAAGGAACCTCTGCAACTGGATCTGTTCATCCCCCACGAGACGGGCTACGACTTCAAGGTGATTGTCACCAACAAGACACTGGCCGCGGGCCACGTCGTCGCCTACCACGAGGGCCGCGGCTCGCAGGAAGGCATCCTCGGTGAACTCAAGTCGAATTGCCAGATGGGCTACGTGCCCGTTCGAGGCCGCGCCGGCAATCAACTCTATCTGCTGGCCGGACTCTTCGCCCACAATCTGATGCGCGAACTCCAAATGGAGACCAGCCTACCTTGCCGGCACACCACCTCTCGACGTGCTGCCCTGTGGACCTTCGAGAAGCTTGATACCTTCCGCCAGACACTGCTCCACCGCGCCGGGCGACTGACTCGCCCCCAAGGCGTACTCACGCTCACTCTCAACGCCAATTCCTGGCTTCGAGATCAGTTCCTCAGACTCCTGAGCGCACTCCAGACACGCCAGCCCGCCGCCTGACCTGGAAAATTATGCAACGTTGGGGTTAACTTGGAGGTCTGCGGTTCGGGGGAGACCCTGGGCGTCACGGCAAACCATCCATTGTATTCGGCAGAGCGACGAGGTTGGATCAGTGCAGGCGACCTC
>JBGSIK010000013.1:0-2702 GCA_041742575.1 Candidatus Krumholzibacteriia bacterium | reverse complement strand
GGAAGCCGGCCGCCTGTCCCGGAGGGCGGATCGGCCGCTTCGGGAAGCACGAACGTGCGGGGCGCTCGCACGCGTGAACCAGCTCCGTGAGGTGAAATGATCTACATCCTGGCCATCGTGCTCGGGCTGATCCAGGCGCTGACCGAGTTCCTGCCCATTTCCTCATCGGCCCATCTCATCCTCGCCCGAGGCGTGCTGGATTTCGGTTTTGCCGACGGGCTCACGTTCGACGTCGGCCTGCACGTCGGGACGCTGGCAGCCGTTCTGTGTTACTTCTACCGCGACATCGCCGCCATCACGCGGGGCTTCCTCTCCTCGTTCCGTGGGTTCGACTTTGCCGGAAACCCCGACCAGCGGCTGGCCTGGTACATCGCAGCCGCCTCCGTGCCGGCCGCGGCGATCGGGTTCTTCTTCGAGGAACAAATCGAGATCTACTTTCGAAACCCGTCAGTGATCGTGGTCACGCTCATCGTGGGATCGGCGCTCTTTCTCATCGCGGAGCGCGTCTTCAAGCAGGAGCGCGGATTCGAATCGATCTCATTCTGGGGGTGCATGCTCGTGGGGGCGGCCCAGGCTGTGGCGCTCATACCCGGAGTGTCCCGCTCGGGTATCACCATCGTGGCCGGCATGAGCCAGCGGCTCAAGCGAGCTGAGGCGGCGAGGTTTTCGTTCCTTCTCGGCGCTCCGGCGCTCTTCGGCGCCGGTCTCAAGAAATCGCTGGATCTGGTGGGGCAGCATTTCACCGCCGGCGAATACGCCGTGTTGTTCATCGGCATGGTCACGTCCGCCGTCGCCGGTTGGTTGGTCATTCGCCTCCTGCTGCGCTTCCTCCAGAACCACCGCCTCGACTTCTTCGCGTACTACCGCATCGCGCTGGCCGTGGTCATCGTGGTATGGCTTTCGGCGAACGCGTGATGGGCGTTTAGCGGGCAAGGGAACGCTCAGCCCAGATATGGGCGAGGTGCACGGCGCACTCCGCGGCTTTCTCCATCACCTGGACCGGCACCCATTCTCTCGTGGAATGAAACGCTTCGCCGCCGGCGAAGAGGTTCGGACAGGGGAGTCCCATGTAAGACAACCGGGAACCGTCGGTACCGCCGCGGACCAGTTCATGGTGGGGTTCCACACCGATCCGCCGGATCGCCTCCTCCGCGTAGGCGACCAGGCGCGGTTCCTGCTCGATTTTGTACCGCATGTTGCGGTAGTACTCCTTGAGCTCCAGTTCGAATCCGGCCTTGGCGTGTACCGACTGGAGTTCGCGCACGATGCCCTGTAGCAGTCCCCGCTGCTTCTCGATGCCGTCCATCTCGAAATCGCGCAGGAGCATTCTCATCTTCACCACTTCCGCCTGGCCGTTGATGACGTAGGGATGGATGTATCCCTCGCGCCCCTCCGTGGTTTCCGGGCTCAACTCCTTCGGTAACCGCTGCACGAAGTCAGCCGCGACGCGGATCGCGTTCACCAGTTTGTCCTTCGCGTAACCGGGGTGGACGCCGACGCCCTTGATCGTGATCTCGGCGCTGAACGCGTTGAAAGTCTCGTACTCGATTTCTCCGAGTGGCCCGCCGTCGAAGGTGTATGCGAATCGAGCGCCGAATTTGGCAATGTCGAAGTGTTGGGCCCCGCGGCCGATTTCCTCGTCGGGGTTGAACGCGATCTTGAGCGTTCCGTGACGGATCTGCGGGTTTTGATTGAGGATGTCGACGGCGGTCATGATCTCGGCCACACCCGCTTTGTCGTCGGCGCCCAGGAGGGTGGTCCCGTCGCTGGTGACGATGTCCATTCCGAGATAGCGGTTGACCAGATTCGGGTACTCGGCGGTGCGGATCACCTGAGTCGGGTCCCCGGGCAGCACGATATCGCCGCCGCGGTAGTTGCGGTGCACGATGGGTTCCACGTTCGCGCCCGTGACGCCCGGGGCGGTGTCGGCATGGGCGATGAATCCGATCACGGGAACCTTCGGTGTTTCCTCCGCGGCGAGATTGGAGGGAACGGTGCCGTAGACGTAGCCCTTGTCGTTGATCGAGGCGTCTTCGATGTGCAGAGCCAGGAGTTCCCGGTGAAGGAGGCGCAAAAGATCGAGCTGCTTGGCGGTGGACGGCACGGTCTCGGAGTCCTCATCCGAGCGGGTGTCGATTCGGACGTATCGTTTGAAACGCTCCAGTACGGATTCTCGGGGAAGATGGGCGATCATCACGTCGCTCTCTGGTGCCGGCCCGGGGCCGCCGGTGACCGACGTTGTGTTGACTTGAACACCGTGGGATTGTCTGATAATAAACGAATCGTGCCCGCCGGTCAACGCGTGCAACCACAATGACGAGCGGCCGCTTGATCGGAAGCACGTTACCACGATCGGGAGGTTCATCCATGAAACGAGTGATCGTCGCGCTGCTGGTGTTGTCGGCCTGGGTGGGGACCCCTTTCTCCGGAGCGGCCGGTCTGCCCGCTGAGGCTTCCCTGGTCACAGGCACCGCAGATGGTGCCCCCGGCGGCACCGGATTCCCCGCATGCCGGGTGCTGCGTCCTGTCCACACGTACTCGATCGTCGCGCGCGACTCGGTGACGGGAGAGCTGGGCGTCGCCGTTCAGTCGCACTGGTTTTCCGTCGGCGCCGTCGTCCCTTGGGCCGAGGCGGGCGTGGGAGCGGTCGCAACGCAGTCTTTTTCGGAGGCATCCTACGGGCCGCTGGGCCTGGAGCTGAT
>JBGSIK010000012.1:0-2476 GCA_041742575.1 Candidatus Krumholzibacteriia bacterium | reverse complement strand
TGCTGATCGTCGTCGCGGACCTCACCAGGAGCGGCGGGACCAAGGAAGTGCTCCCGGCGCTCGTCGATCATCTCCTTGCCCTCGGCGTCCGTCGCGAGGACATACGCATCCTCGTTGCCAGGGGCACCCACCGCCGGCTATCCAAAGAGGAGAAACAGTTCTTCAAGTGCGGGAACCTGCTCGGTATCCCCGTGGAGGAACACGATTGCGACGACGGCGCGAAGATGTCCGCCTTGCTCCTGACCAGGCGCGGCACCCCCGTGCGTGTGAACCGCCTCCTGAAGGAAGCGGACCGCGTGATCCTGCTGTCGCCGGTGTCGTTCCACTATTTCGCCGGTTTCGGCGGGGGACGGAAACTGGTGCTCCCCGGCAGCGCGGAGAGGACATCGATCCTGGCGAACCACCGACTGTCCCTGCTCAAGACGCGGCCCGTGCAGCTGCACCCGGCCTGTAGGTCCGGCAACCTCGAAGGTAATCCCGTCCACGAAGACATGGTCGAGGCGCTGGTCGCGCTCAAAAACGTGTCCGCCATGAACTTCTTCTGCGACACCTCGGGCCGCACCGTCTATCTGAACGCCGGAGATCCGGTTCAGTCGCACCAGGAAACGTGCGACGTGTATCGATCGGTGCACACGGTCCCGGTCGCAGAACCGTACCAACTCCTCGTCGTAAGCTGCGGAGGCCATCCGTACGACATCAATTTCCTGCAGGCGCACAAGGCCCTGCGGCACGCCTCGGGCGCCGCGGTTGAAGGAGCGTCCTTGTTGTTCTATGCGAAGTGTCCCGAGGGAGTGGGATCGGAGAGCTTTTCCCGGGCGCTCGCCTCGCCCCGCCGGGAGTTCCTGGAAACGGCCTACGAGCAGTATTACCTGAACAATCAAACCGGTGTGTCCATGATCGGCCTCACCGAGTCTCACCAGGTCGCGATGATAACCGATCTCGATGACAAGACCCTCGGCGATGCTAAAATAGAGAGGTGCACCAACGCGGAGGCGTTCATCGCCGGTGCTCTCGAAAAACACGACACCAACAGGCTGGCCGTCATCCTTCACGGCAGCCAGGTACTACCGTTGGCGAAGAGGGGGTGAGTGGTGATGAAGGTGCTCGTCGTAGGAAGTGGCGGGAGGGAACATGCGCTCGCGTGGGCCATGGCGAGGTCTCCTCGAGTGGACCGCGTTTTCTGCGCGCCGGGCAACGGGGGAACGCTGGGCGTGGGGACAAACGTCCCCATATCGGCGGCCGATGTGCCGGCTCTGGCGGAATTTGCGTCGACGAACGCCGTTGATTTGACCGTGGTGGGCCCGGAAGCGCCGCTGGTGGCGGGGATCGTTGATCGCTTCGAAGAAGCGGGACTGCGCTGCTTCGGCCCCAGAGCCGCCGCAGCTCGTTTGGAAGGGAGCAAGGTCTTCGCCAAGGAGTTCATGGCCCGTCACGGCGTGCCCACCGCCGGTTTTCGTGTGTTCGACGATGCCCGCGAGGCGAGCTCGTACGTGCGCGGCCTGAGGCCGCCGGTCGTGATCAAGGCCGATGGTCTCGCAGCCGGTAAGGGTGTGTACGTAGCCGACTCCACCCAAGCTGCCGTCGACTCCGTGGACGAGATCATGGTGCAGCAGAGATTCGGCCAATCGGGCAGCCGCATCGTGGTGGAGGAATGCCTCCGCGGCGAGGAAGTTTCCGTCCACGCCATCTGCGCCGGAGATCGGGCCGTCATGCTGCCGAGCTCGCAGGACCACAAGCGCGCTTTCGACGGTGACCGCGGCCCGAACACGGGCGGCATGGGCGCCTACGCGCCGGTGCCGACCTTCGGCGAGAGGGAACGAAAAAGAGTGATGGATACCGTCGTCTCGCCGGTGCTTGCAGGCATGGCGGCCGAGGGGAATCCCTACACGGGCGTGCTGTACGCGGGTCTCATGATGACGGCGGCAGGCCCCATGGTGCTCGAATTCAACGTTCGCTTCGGCGATCCGGAGTCGCAGGCGATACTGCCGCTGGTGCGCGGCGACCTGTTCGAGGTGCTGTATCAGGCGACGTCGGGCGATTTGCCGAACGAGATCGCGTTGTGGGGGGAACGGTCGGCGGCCACCGTCGTCATGGCGTCCGGCGGGTACCCCGGGGCCTTCGGCAAGGGGTTCGAGATAACCGGGCTGGATCAAGTCGAGACCGGCAACGCCGTCGTTTTTCACGCCGGGACCTCGTTCGACGGAGAACGCTTGGTGAGCTCGGGCGGCCGCGTGCTCGCCGTGACCGCGTGGGATCGCACGCTCGGCGGGGCGTTGGACGCGGCCTACCATGCCGTAGGACGGATTCGTTTCGAAAAGGCCTACTGGCGAACGGACATCGGCCGGCGGGCGCGATAATCGTCCTCCCGGCTTCATCGCTCTCGAGGGGGAATCGAATGGCTTCGACCACACAGGTATCGATCGTTCTGGGCAGCAAGTCCGACGAAGACCACATCAAAGAAACCACAGAGCTGCTC
>JBGSIK010000011.1:0-4236 GCA_041742575.1 Candidatus Krumholzibacteriia bacterium | reverse complement strand
CAAAGCCATCAGGGACGTCAAAGCCGGCAAGATCGAGTACAGGATCGACAAAGGCTCGAACCTGCACGTGCCGGTCGGGAAGCGTTCGTTCGACGAAGACAAGCTGGTGGAGAACATCCGGGTGCTGCTCCACGAGCTCATCCGCACCAAACCGGCATCGAGCAAAGGCAAATACATCAAGAGCCTGAGCTTGTCGCCGACCATGGGGCCGTCGGTGCAGTTGGACAGCCAGACAATCATCAGTGCGCTAAAGCAGTAGGAGAGGAGGTCGAGAACAGATGGCCCGTCCGGAGAAGGTTTCCGCTATCGAGTCGATCGCCGAGGCGTTCGAGGGCGCTCGCTCGGTAGTATTGAACGACTTTACGGGTCTCAACGTGGCGAAGATTTCGCAGCTGCGGCGGTTGTGCCGGGCGCGCAACGTGGAGTTCCGCGTGGTCAAGAACACGCTGGCGAAACGCGGAGTGCAGAACACGCCCGCTGCCGACCTCGCGAAGTACTTCGAGGGTCCAACCGCGGTCGCCATCAGCCGCGACAGCGAAAACGAGTCCGCCAAAATACTGGCCAAGTTCGCCGCGGAGCACGAGGCGCCCAGATTCAAGGCGGGTTATGTCGACGGGAAGGTCATCGACGCGGCCGCCGTGCTCGCCCTGTCGAAGCTGCCGTCGCGCGAGGAGCTGCTCGCGATGGTATTGGGTGGTCTCATGAGTCCGGCCAATGGACTGGCTTCCGTAATGCAGGGACCGCTCCGCAGCCTCATGAGCGTCCTGAACCAGATCAAGGACAAGGCACGATAGTTTTTGCGCGTCGGCGGGCGGCGCCCTGACCTGACGGCGTTCGATATTCACCGCTGGCACGGTGAGTCACTCAGAAGGAGAAGGAGTCGAAAAAATGACAGGAATCAGTGAGATCAAACTCGAAAGCGCTAACGCTAAAGCCGCGATGGACATCATCGAGAAGCTCACGCTCATCGAAATGTCGGAGCTCGTCAAGGCGTTGGAAACGAAGTTCGGTGTGACCGCAGCGGCCAGTTTTGCCGTCGCGGCGGCGCCGGCCGCGGCCGCGGAGGTTGCCGAGGAGAAGACCGAATTCAGCGTCGTGTTGACGACCGTGGGGTCCGAGAAGATCAAGGTGATCAAGGTCGTCCGCGCGGTCACCGGTCTCGGTCTCAAGGAGGCGAAGGACCTGGTCGAGGGTGCTCCCAAGTCCGTGAAAGAAGGGGCCTCCAAGCAGGAAGCCGAGGGTATCAAGAAGCAGCTCGAGGAAGTCGGCGCTTCCGTGGAGCTGAAGTGACGGGTCGGACAGGTTCTTGTCCCGATGTCCCGGTCGGGGTCCGGGAATACGACTGGCCCATCTCAGTGGGATCGGTCGCATCCCGGCGGTTTGCGCTTTGGCGGTGGGTCGGATCACCGACACCCGCCGAACGACCCGACCAGGCGCGCGGTCCGGATACTGTGAGGGCGCGCGGGAACGTCCGCATGGGCGGGCTCTTGCGCAACACGTAGTCACCGAGGTTCACGATGACCAAGACTTTCGAGAAGAATGTCCTCGATTACACGAGGGACGAGTACGGTCGCATTTCCTTCGCGAAGATCCCGGACGTGATGGAGATCCCCAACCTGCTCGCCGTCCAGCTTGAGAGTTACGACCAGTTCCTGCAGAGGGACGTCGCCATCGAGAAACGGAAGGACCAGGGGCTGGAAAACGTCTTCAATTCGGTCTTTCCGATCGAGTCCCCCAAAGGCAAGTACAAGCTCGAGTACCACGGCTACATCATCGGGGAATCGAAGTACAGTGAAGAGGAATGCAAGGAGCGGGACCTCACGCACGCCGCGCCGCTCAAAGCACGACTCCGTCTCGTCATCAACGAAGAGGACGAAGAGTCGGGCGAGCTCCGGCTCAAGGATATCATCCAGAGCGAGGTGTTCCTCGGCGAAATCCCCCTGCTCACGAAGAAAGGCACGTTCATCATCAACGGCGCGGAGCGGGTGGTTGTGAGCCAGCTGCATCGTTCGCCGGGGGTGTTTTTCGGCGACGAGATCCATCCCAACGGAAAACGGTTGTTCAATGCCCGCATCATCCCGTACCGCGGGTCGTGGGTCGAGTTCACGATCGATATCAACGACATCATGCACGTGAACATCGACCGGCGCCGGAAACTGCCGGTGACCATCCTGCTCAAGGCGATGGGATTCGATCAGAACCAGGCGATCCTGCGCCTGTTCCACCAGCAGGAGGACGTGAAGATCACCCAGCGCGCCAGCAAGAAGGACGAAGAGGTCATCGGCCGCGTCGCCATTATGGACGTCTACGACCGGAAGTCGGGCGAGGTGATTGTGGAAGCCGGCGACCTGATCACGCAGGCGCATCTGGAAAAGTTGCGGGAAGTTAAGGCCACGAAAGTGGCTTGCATCAAGTACGCGGAAAACCAGGGACCGGAGGACGACGTCATACTGAAGACGGTTCAGAAAGACAACTGCCCCGACCAGGAAGCGGCGCTCAAGAAGATATACAACCTGATCCGCCCCGGCGATCCGCCGAATCTGGAGACGGCGAGGGCGTTGCTCAACCGCATGTTCTTCACGCCGAAGCGGTACGACCTCGCGCCGGTGGGCCGGTACAAGATCAACCGACGTCTAAAGCTGAGCGTTCCGGGGGACAAGACCACTCTCGATCAAGCCGATTTCGTCGCGGTCATCGCGTGCCTGCTCGACATGAAGGAAGCGGATGCCGAACCGGACGACATCGATCACCTGGGGAACCGCCGCATCCGTTCGGTGGGGGAACTCCTGGCCAATCAGTTCTCCATCGGGCTGGCGCGCATGGCGCGCATAGTGAAGGAACGGATGACGCTGGCGCAAGAGAGCGAGCAGATCACGCCTTACGAGCTCATCAACGCGCGGACCGTGTCCGCTGTGATCCAGTCGTTCTTCGGCAGCAGCCAGCTGTCGCAGTTCATGGACCAGACGAACCCGCTGGCCGAGCTGACGCACAAGCGGAGGCTCTCGGCGCTCGGTCCCGGCGGCCTCACGCGGGAGCGCGCCGGTTTCGAGGTCCGGGATGTCCATTTCACGCACTACGGCCGGATGTGCCCGATCGAAACGCCGGAAGGGCCCAACATCGGTCTCATCAGTTCGCTCGCCACGTACGCGCGGATCAACCCGTACGGATTCCTGGAGACGCCGTATCGCAAGGTGGTCGACGGAAGGGTCACGACCGAAATCGAGTTCCTGAGCGCAGACGAAGAAGCGGAATGCATCATCGCCCAGGCCAACGCGCCCCTCGATGAGAAGGGCAGCTTCCTTCTGGAGGGTGTGCTCGCGAGGATGCGCGGCGATTTCCCGGTAGCGCCGCCGCAGCGAATTCAGTACATGGACGTTTCGCCCAAGCAGCTCGTGAGCGCCGCCGCATCGTTGATTCCGTTCCTGGAACACGACGACGCCAACCGCGCGCTCATGGGGTGCAACATGCAAAGGCAGGCGGTGCCGCTGCTCAAGGCGGAGTCGCCTCTGATCGGCACGGGGATGGAGGGCAAAATCGCCCAGGACTCGGGCGTGCTCGTCCTGGCCAAGCGGGCCGGGAAAGTCGTCGCCGTTTCGGGCGAACGCATCGTGGTCGATCCGGGCGGAAAGAAAGATACACTCGACGACTACACCGATTACGAAGGCATGGACGAGTACCGGCTGATGAAGTTCAAGAGGTCGAACCAGGACACGTGCATCAACCAGCGGCCGCTGGTCAACCTTGGCGATCGGGTCAAGGCCGGTCAGGTGCTGGCCGATGGTCCCGCCACCCAGCACGGGGAACTCGCGCTGGGGATCGATGTCCTGGTCGCGTTCATGCCGTGGCTCGGATACAACTTCGAGGACGCCATCGTCGTGAGCGAATCGTTCCTGAAGAACGATCAGTTCACCAGCGTGCACATCGAGGAGTTCGAGCTGCAGGTGCGCGACACCAAGGCCGGCGTTGAAGAGATAACACGCGAGATTCCGAATGTCGGCGAAGAAGCGCTGCACAATCTCGACGAGGACGGGATCATCCGGATAGGCGCGCACGTCAAAGCCGCGGACATCCTCGTCGGCAAAGTGACGCCGAAGGGCGAGACCGACCTGTCGCCCGAGGAACGGTTGCTGCGGGCAATATTCGGCGAGAAGGCCGGAGACGTCCGCGACGCCTCGCTCAAGTGCCCGCCCGGGATCGAGGGCGTCGTCGTCGACGTGAAGATCTTCACCCGCAAGG
>JBGSIK010000010.1:0-4109 GCA_041742575.1 Candidatus Krumholzibacteriia bacterium | reverse complement strand
CTGGTTGTCTGTGTACTGGCAGCTGAACATCTGCTTGGAAACGGCGGCGAAGTCCTCGTCGACCAGACCGTCGCCGTCGTCATCCCGGCCGTTGAGCCAGTCTTCATCGATCGTGCCGTCCTTGTCGTCGTCAGCGGTGTTGCCGGGCTGGCGAGCACCGCCACGGGCACCCTCGGCGGCCCGATAGATGATGTCGATCGGATCCTGCGACGGCCTGAACTCTTCTTCGTACGCGGCGGTGGAAACGACCGGCATTCCGTTTTTGATCGCGCCCACCCACAGACCGGCGACGAACAGGTACTCGATCCCGCTTCCAGCCGGCCACTGCGCCGAGGGAGCCTCCGAAAAAGTCCGGCCCGATCCCGGCCACGACCCGAAGATCCCCCAGTTGCCGACATGCATCTGCAGCTCGCCGACGTTGTGCACGTTCTCGCCCGTGAGCACCTTCACCCGCTGCGGCAACCCGAACCCCTTGGCCTTCGCGCCCTTGGGGAGATCGTACCGTCCGTGGCCCGACGACGGCATCAGGAGCGCCAGGCATAACGCGCCCAGTGTGAACAGCTTGAACCTGCTGCCCATAAGTCCCTTCTTTCTCTCTGCGGAGAAGGTATTGCGGGATGCCGTGCGTGGGGAAACCCCGACCGGTGGGATCACTGAAAATGAAACAGGCGGGCGCGCAGGTGTCAAGCGTTTTCAGCCGGCGAGCACGACCGGCCGCGGGAGCTATCCCTGCGTTGCCCAGACGGTTGGCGTCCGCCCCATGTGCTCGACCTCGCTCCTTGTCGAGACAGGATTGGAACATGGAGGGCGATTTCGGGTATATTGGGCAGGTTATGATCACATCAGTGGCAAGACTCGCTCGCTCATTAAGCGTCTCGCTGATTCCTGCGATGATTGCGGTGGGAGCAGTGTGGGTGGGGCTTGCGGGGTGCTCCAGGACGCAGCCGCCCCGCACCCTCACCATCGTGTTCTCCAACGACGTCGAAGGTGAAATACGTTCGTGCAACTGCCCGACCGGCGACTACGGCGGCCTTCCTCGACGCGCGACCTTCGTCGCTGCGATTAGAGATTCCACATCGGACTTCTTGCTTCTGGACGCGGGGGATTTCTTGGGCACCGCCGTCGACCATGGGATGGACAGGGCCGAACTCGCCATGAAATCGATGGTGCTGATGGGGTATCACGGTGTCGTGATCGGCGAGAATGAACTGGGATTGGGGACCGAGTATATCGTCGAACAGTCGCGAGAACTCGGATTGCCGGTGCTGGTCGCCAATCTCCACGACGCCGGCACCGACTCTCTCCTGTTTCCCCCGAACCGGATCGTCACGTTCACGTCGGGCTTGCGCATTGGAATCATCGGCGTCATGAGCCCGAACCTGCGCCTGCCGCCCCAGGTGCCGGCCGGCAGTCTACGCATCACCGATGCCGTGGACGCGGTCAAGAGAGAGGTCCAGGCACTCAGGGGCGAGGTCGACTCGTACGTCGTGCTCGGGCACCTTCCCGTGCAGGAGGCGCAGCGTATCGCCCGGATGGTGCCGGAAGTCGAACTGATCGTGTTCGGTCACGAGGGACGCGGGATGCCCCGCGTTGTGAGGACAGGGTATGCGTTCCTGCTGCAGGTCAGGCCCCGCGGGGAGTACATGGGCCTCGCGTATGCGACCATGGACGATAAAGGGCGGGTGCAGACGCTCAGAGCGCAGATGCGTCCCCTGTCGCCGGATTATGCGGATGATGAGGCGGTCGTGGGACTCTTCCGGGAATTGAACTTGAGGGTGGCCCCCGATTAGGGCGCCGGTTTCCGCAACCGGTTCCTCCGGGACCGAACGGGAATGGCACTGAGATGCTGGTTGACACGCTCGCCGCACGGGTGCTAGCTTGGACGGAAACAAGGGCGCATCAGCACCGCAACCTATTTACCCCCAATGGATTAGAGCCGCTTTCCTGGGTGCGTGGAGGGTGCGCACCCGCAGGGAGGAGAGCGTGCGTTTCACCTGCGCAGAAGGAGAGTCATACCGATGAACCAGAAAACTCTCTTCGTCCTGACCGTGGTTGCTACCACGGGCACGCTGATACTGTTCGGGTGCAGCGGGAACGGCGAGGGCAAAGATCCATACGCGCAGGTCACGCTGCAGGAGGTTACCCGCGGGCCGGTCGTTGCCAGCAAGGGCTTCAGGTACAAGCTCGTTGCTCCCGAGATCCTGGAAAAGAGCGGGTATCTCTGCCTGGTTCGCGAAGGTGACATCGAGGAACTCATCGTAGGGCGCAACCTCGCCGAAAGGCTGGAGGGCCTGGACCCGAACGGCATCCAGTTCAACGTGGTGAAGAAGTTCACGCCGTTCGTCCATTTTCAATGCGAGCAGATCGTGAGCGGCGAGGACACGGTGTTCATCAGCCAGGCCACCGGGGTGGATTTGCCCAGGATCGTGCCCACGTCGGAATATGCACCACGGGATTTCGAGGAGTTCGATCTCGACCGTCTGCCTTGGGAACGGACGGATGTGCTGATCGCCTCGGAAAACAAGAAGTACATGGTCACAGGCAAGGTGCGGCGCGAGACGAGTGACGGCGAGGAACAGTGGATCCTCTCCAGCCCCCGGACGAAGGTGCGTGTGGTCAACGCCTCGGACGCCGTCGAGATCGTGCTCAGGCGACTGGCGGCCACCAACGCGGAATTCCAAAGGGGCATCA
This sequence comes from Candidatus Krumholzibacteriia bacterium, assembly GCA_041742575.1. Taxonomy (GTDB): domain Bacteria; phylum Krumholzibacteriota; class Krumholzibacteriia; order WVZY01; family JAKEHA01; genus JBGSIK01. The sequence continues at coordinate 1,418 of JBGSIK010000010.1, read as the reverse complement.
CGTTCACGGAGGTCGAACCCCTGGCGCGGCGCCAGACGAACCGGATCTGCGGAAACGTCGAGGTCGATTTCGTACGCTACACGGACAAATACGTGCTGAAATCCTGAGGGGCCGCGTTGCGATCGCGGGTGAGGTGTGATGAAGAAGCTTCCGACCTGGGTCGAGGTGGATCTCGATCAACTGACGCGTAACCTGCAGAATATCCGCAAGCGGCTGCACGAGCACGTGAAGATCCTGCTCACGGTGAAAGCGGACGCGTACGGATTGGGGTCGGTGCAGGTGGCGGAAGCGGCCTCCGGGCTGGTCGAAGTCTTCGGCGTGGCGACGTTGGACGAGGCGCTCGAGCTCAAGGAAGCCGGCATCAAGAACCGGATCCTCATCCTGAGCCCGATCCTTGCGTCCGAGATTCCCACCGTTGTCTACGCCGGACTGGCGGCGACGATGTCATCGTCCGATCTGGCCGCGGAGCTGTCTCGCTATGCGGTCGAGCACGGCAAAGAAGTGGAAATCCACGTGGAGGTGGACACGGGGATGGGTCGGACCGGGGTTTCGGTGGAAGCGGCCCGAGAGGAAATACGCCACATCGCTTCACTCCCGAATCTCAAGCTGGAGGGGGTGTACACGCATTTTCCGGTGTCTGACTCCGATCCCGAGTACACGCGCGCGCAGATTGCGATGTTCGCATCGTTGATTGCCGAGCTCAGGGCCGACGGCGTGCGGATTCCGCTGGTTCACAGCGCGAACAGCGCGGCCGTCGCCGGCTTGGCGGAGTCGCACCTGGATCTGGTGCGCCCGGGCCTTCTCGCCTATGGCTACCTGCCCGGCGGGATCGATCCGGGACCCGATTTCGCCCCCGTTCTTGCCTGGAAGAGCCGGATCGCCCGCATCCGACGGCTGCCACCCGGCAAGACCATAAGCTATGGCCGAACGTTTACCACCACGCGGGAAACCGCGGTCGGCGTGGTACCGGTGGGCTACGGTCACGGTTATCCCTATCAGCTGTCGGGCGTCGGTCGCATGCTCGTCCGCGGCGCGAGCGTGCCCATAGTCGGCCGCGTCACCATGGACATGACGATGGTCGATCTCAGTGATCTGCCGGAAATGCCGTCGCTGGGAGAGGAAGTCGTGCTGGTGGGAAAACAGAAGGGCCCCTATGGCGAGTCCGAGATATCGATCCACGATGTCGCGGGCTGGGCGAACACCATCGGTTACGAGATCATGTGCGGGCTCAGCAAGCGTGTCCCCCGGACCTACTTCCGCAAGGGGAAGGTGGAGACCTTCAAATCGCTGCTCGGTATCCTTCCCAACCACGTTTCCGTTTAGACGCCCCTTCGCGGTCAACCCCATGGCGGTTGCAAAACAGTGAAATCGTTCAAGCGCATATTCTGTATCGTGCTGGACGGCGTCGGCGTCGGCGA
>JBGSIK010000009.1:0-7020 GCA_041742575.1 Candidatus Krumholzibacteriia bacterium | reverse complement strand
CGGTCCGTGTACAGGCGCGAGAGCCGCTTCGGATCGCTTGGGGCCGCGATCGTCGCCACTGCCGCCGCGGAAGGTATCCGCGAAGCCGCCTGCAACACGGCGGCCCCGCCCAGCGAGTGGCCGATGAGTATCTTCGGACTCTCGTACTCCTCTGCCAGGTAGCGCGTGGCCGCCACCAGGTCGTCCACGTTGGAAGAAAAATTGGTGTCCGAGAACTCCCCCTCGCTTTCCCCCAATCCGGTGAAGTCGAACCGGAGCACCGTGATCCCTTCGCCCGCCAGCGCGCGGCTCACGTTGGCCACCGCTTTGTAGTCCTTCGAGCAGGTGAAACAGTGCGCGAAGAGCGCGTAGGCGAGAGGTTCGCGACCCACCGGCAGCTCGAGACGGCCCGCCAGGCGATGTCCTTTTTCGTTCAAGAATTCGATCCGTTTCGTTTCCACGCATTGCCTCCGTGACGGCCCGGCGCCCGGCACTTTCCGCTGGTTTTAGCACCCATTCGGTCTTATTATACTGTCTTTCACGACTCTCATCACTTCGGGTCCTCTTCGCGGCCCGCCTCATCGCCGGCACGGCCGAAACCGGTTGCTTTCGCGGCCCGACTTCGTATAATAGAGGTGAAATAGGACCGATTCGGTGCGCGTTTAACTAAGTCATTGTAGATGGAGGAGTTATGTCCGATCTCGACGATCCCATACGCGAGAGCATACAGAAAGAGTACCAATGGGGATTTGTCACCGAGATCGAATCCGAGACCTTTCCCAAGGGATTGAGCGAACAGGTCGTCGCGATGATTTCGGCCAAGAAGCGGGAGCCGGAGTGGCTGCTCGCGTGGCGGCTCCAGGCGTACCGCGCATGGCTCAAAATGGAGGAGCCGCGCTGGGCGAACGTCAAGTACCCGCCCATCGACTATCAGGACATCCACTACTACTCCGCCCCCAAACGGCCGGACGCGCAGTCGCAGAACATGGAGGATCTCGACCCGGAAATCAAGCGGACGTTCGACAAGCTGGGGATCCCGCTCGAGGAGCAGATGCGCCTGGCCGGTGTAGCTGTTGACGCTGTCTTCGACAGCGTCTCGGTGGCCACCACGTTCAAGGACAAGCTGGCCGGGCTCGGCATCGTCTTCTGCTCGTTTTCGGAAGCGGTGCGCAACCACCCCGACTTGGTGCGCAAGTACCTCGGTTCCGTCGTTCCGCACAACGACAATTACTTCGCCGCATTGAACTCCGCGGTTTTCAGCGACGGTTCATTCTGTTTCATACCCAAAGGCGTGCGTTGCCCCATGGAGCTCTCCACGTACTTTCGCATCAACGCGGCCGAAACCGGCCAGTTCGAACGCACGCTCATCGTGGCCGAGGAGGGGGCGCACGTGAGCTACCTCGAGGGTTGCACGGCTCCCGTACGCGACAAGAACCAGCTCCACGCCGCAGTGGTCGAACTGGTGGCGCTGGAAGGCGCAACCGTCAAGTACTCCACGGTCCAGAACTGGTACCCGGGTGACAAGAACGGCAAGGGGGGCATCTACAACTTCGTGACCAAGCGCGGAGAATGCCGAGGCGCCCGATCCAAGATATCATGGACCCAGGTCGAGACGGGATCGGCCATCACGTGGAAGTACCCCGGATGCGTGCTCACCGGCGACAACTCCGTGGGCGAGTTTTATTCGGTGGCCCTCACCAACAACTACCAGCAAGCCGATACCGGCACCAAGATGATCCACAGGGGCAAGAACACGCGCAGCACGGTGATATCAAAGGGCATCTCGGCCGGCCACGGCCAGAATAGCTACCGTGGGCTGGTCAAGGTCGACAAGGCGGCGGTGGGGGCGCGCAACTTCACGCAGTGCGATTCGATGTTGATAGGAGACAAATGCGGCGCGCATACGTTTCCGTACATCGAGGTGAACAACACGTCCTCACAAGTTGAGCACGAAGCGACGACCTCGAAAATCGGCGAGGACCAGATTTTTTACTGCCAGCAACGCGGGATCGGATCCGAAGACGCCATGAACATGATCGTGAACGGCTTCTGCAAGGAGGTCTTCGGGGAGCTCCCGATGGAGTTCGCGGTCGAGGCGCAGAGGCTCCTCGAGGTCAGCCTCGAAGGGAGTGTCGGCTAGGATCACGCGGGCCGGCGACGGCCAACCGGCGGCAAGTAGTCGAACGGGAGTCAATGAAGGTGAAAAGAATTCTGGAAGTCAGGAACCTACACGCGGGAATCGACGGGAGGGAGATCTTAAAGGGCATCGACCTCACCGTCAACGCCGGCGAGGTGCACGCGATCATGGGCCCGAACGGATCGGGCAAAAGCACTTTCTCTCAGGTGCTTGCCGGCCGCGACACGTACGCCATCACACACGGCGAAATCCTCTTCGAGGGGAAGAACATCATCGACATGCCCCCGGAGGATCGCGCCGCCGAGGGCATTTTCATGGCGTTCCAGTACCCGGTGGAGATACCAGGGGTCAAGAACAACTACTTCCTCAAGACCGCCCTCAACTCCATCCGCAAGCATCGCGGCGAGCCCGAGCTCGATGCCATGGAGTTCCTGAGCGTGCTCAAGGAGAAGATGAAGACGCTCAAGATCGACGAGAGCTTCGCCAATCGCGCCGTGAACTACGGATTCTCCGGCGGTGAGAAGAAGCGCAACGAGATCCTCCAGATGGCCGTTCTCGATCCGAAGCTGGCCATCATGGACGAGACCGATTCCGGCCTCGACATCGACGCTTTGAAAATCGTCGCCGGCGGTGTCAACTCCCTTCGGGGCCCCGATCGCGCGATCGTGGTCATCACGCACTACCAGCGACTTCTCGACCACATCGTCCCCGACATCGTGCACGTCTTGATGGACGGCAGAATCATACGGACGGGCGGCAAGGAGCTTGCCCTCGAGCTCGAGGAAGAAGGTTACGAAGAGATCAACAACGGCGCCGCGCAGTGATTGCCCGCTCCCGGCCGATCCACACGAGGCAAGCTAACACGATGTCAGTCGAGACTTACAAAAATACGTTTCGCGATCTGGAAAAGACTCTGCGCGGCGTCGGACCGGCGTGGGTCCACTCGCTCCGCAAGCGCGGGTTGGAGAAGTTCCTCAAGCACGGATTTCCGACCTTGCGCAATGAGGAGTGGCGCTTCACGCGCGTCAAGCCCCTCGCGGACGCCGTGTTCGTGCCCACCGCTCCCTCCAAGACCGGCAGCGAAGCTGCCGGCGGCGAAGCCGTGGGCGCCGATGAAATCGTCGCGCGGACGTTCGGAGACGAAGGTTGCCGGCGGCTGGTCTTCGTGGATGGTCGCTTCGCGCCCGAGCTGTCACGGATCGATGATCTGCCGGAAGGCATTCTGCTCGGAAGCCTGAACGAAGCGCTGCAGACTCACCCCGACTTGGTGAGGCCGTACCTGGGCGAGCTGGCCGACGTCGCGTCGCAACCTTTCGCGGCGCTCAACACGGCTTTCCTGCACGACGGCGCGCTCGTGTACCTGCTGGGCAATGTGTCGCTCCAGGATCCGATCCACGTGGTCTACGTTTCCGGCGGAAACGACGGCACTGTCTCCTATCCGCGCACGCTTGTTGTCGCCGGTCGGAACAGCCATGCAACCGTGATCGAGAGCTTCTTCGGCCTCAAGGAGGGGGCCTACTTCACCAACGCCGTATCCGAAATCGTCTGCGGCGAGAACGCCGAGGTCCGCCACTGCAAGCTGCAACGAGAGAGCGAATCCGCCTTCCACGTCGCCATGCAACACGCGCGCATCGAGCACAACGGGCGCTTCGCTACCGAGAACATATCCGTGGGCGGCGGCCTGGTGCGAAACGACGTGGTCTCGATACTCGACGGGTCGGGGATCGACTGCCGCGTGGACGGCCTCTACTTGGGCACACGTCGGCAGCACATCGACAATCACACCTTCATCCGTCACGCGAAACCTCACTGCTATAGCCTGGAAGTGTACAAGGGTATACTGAGCGGAAAAGCGAGGGGCGTGTTCAACGGGAAGATCTACGTCGATCCGGACGCCCAGAAAACCGACTCCAAGCAATCGAACAACTGCATCCTGCTTTCCGAGGACGCACGTGTAAACACCAACCCGCAGCTGGAGATCTTCGCCGACGACGTGAGATGCACCCACGGCGCGACCGTCGGGCAGCTCGACGAGGACGCCGTTTTCTATCTGCGCTCGCGCGGCATCCCCACCGGGCTTTCGCGCGACATGCTGGTGTACGCCTTCGCGGCCGAAGTGATCGAGCGCATCAATGTCGGCAGGGTTCGTGAACGACTGCAACGGGACCTCTACGACTGGCTGGCGGGAAATCCGAACGGATAGGAGCTTTCGATGGGAGGCAGCACACATTCCACCGCGCCGCGCGCCAGCGGGCACCCGGCGCTGGACGCGGCCAAGATTCGGAAGGACTTCCCCATCCTTCACCAGGAGATCTACGGAAAACCCCTGGTTTATCTGGACAACGCCGCCACCGCTCAGAAACCGCAGGCGGTCATCGACGCCCTGGTTCGCTACTACACGCGCGACAACGCCAATATCCACCGCGGCGTGCATGCCCTGAGCATGCGGGCCACGGAGCTTTACGAGGACGCGCGCGACAAAGTGCGGGCATTCCTGGGCGCTCCCGAACGCGACGAGATCGTTTTCGTGCGCGGCGCGACCGAGGGCATCAATCTGGTGGCGCGGACCTACGGGGTGGCCAACCTGGGAGAGGGCGACGAGATCATCATCAGCAATCTGGAGCACCATTCGAACATCGTGCCGTGGCAGATCCTGTGCGACGAAAAGAAGGCGCACTTGCGCGTGGTCCCGATGGACGACCGCGGCGAACTCCTCCTCGATCAGTACCGGAAGTTGTTCAACGCGCGCACCAGGCTGGTGGCGTTTTCCTACGTTTCGAATGCGATCGGGACCGTCAACCCGGCCGAGGAAATGATTTCCATCGCGCACCGGCACGGCGTGCCGGTGCTCATCGACGCCGCGCAGGCAGCCCCGCACCTCGAGATCGACGTGAAGGCGCTGGACTGCGAGTTTCTGGTGTTCTCGGGGCACAAAGTGTACGGCCCCACCGGCGCCGGCGCCCTGTATGTCAAACGCCCCATCCTGGAGGCGATGCCCCCCTACCAGGCCGGCGGCGACATGATCGCGATGGTGACGTTCGCCAGGACGACTTACAACAAGATCCCGCACCGGTTCGAGGCGGGAACGCCCCATATCGCCGGCGTCATCGGGCTAGGGGCCGCGCTGGACTACTTGACCGGACTCGGGTTCGAGCGCATCACCGCGCACGAGGACGACGTGGTCCGATACGCCGTTGAAAAAATCGGCGCGATGGACGGCGTCACTCTGATCGGCCAGCCCCACCGGCGCGCCGGGGCGGTATCATTCATGATCGACGGCGTACATCCGCACGACGCCGGCACCATTCTCGACCGCGAGGGTATCGCCGTGCGGGCGGGACATCACTGCTCGCAACCGGTGATGGATTTCTTCCGTGTGCCCGCCACCGTGCGCGCTTCTTTCGGCGTATACAACACCCGCGAGGACGTCGATCGCCTGTTGGCCGGAATCGAACGGGTGCGGGAGGTATTTGCATAGATGAAGGACGAGATGCGCGAACTCTACCAGGAGGTCATCCTGGACCACCACCGGCGACCGCGCAATTACCGTAAAATCGAGCAGGCCAATCGCCGGTCGGAGGGTTACAACCCTCTGTGCGGCGATCGCATCACGGTTTATGTCCTCGTCGAAGGCGACGTGATCCGGGACATCGCGTTCGAGGGCAGCGGTTGCGCGATCTGCACTGCCAGCGCGTCGGTGATGACGGAGACGCTCAAGGGCAGGACGATAGCGGACGCCGAAGCGATTTTCGGCAAGTTCCACGAGGTCGTGACCGGTGATCCGACGGAGAAACCGGATGCGACCGGTATGGGGAAGCTCGCCGTGTTTTTCGGCGTGCGGGAGTTCCCGGTGCGGGTGAAGTGCGCCACATTGGCCTGGCACACGTTGCACGCCGCGCTCTCGGGAAAAGCAGAACCGATCTCTACCGAGTGAGGGGGCCAATGGAAGAGCGCCACGAACAATCCCGGGGACCGGAGCGGAAGGCCGCCGGCGACCTGAAGCAGGAGGTCATCATCACGCTCAAGACCTGCTACGACCCCGAGATCCCGGTCGACATCTACGAGTTGGGGCTCGTGTACGACGTGAACGTCAAATCCGACGCGACGGTCGAGATCACGATGACACTCACCTCGCCCGCTTGTCCCGTCGCGGGGTCCCTTCCCGTCGAGGTCGAGCGCAAGGTGTCCGCGATCGAGGGTGTCTCCGCTGTCAGAGTGGACGTCGTTTGGGACCCTCCGTGGACCCCCGAAAGAATGAGCGAAGCCGCCAAGCTGACGCTTGGCTTCTGACCGGCTTGCGGCGCGCCTCCGGCGCGGTTCGCAACGAGCCGGGCCGTTTCGGAGCGCCAGAAGAATAAGCGAATAAATGGCAGTCCCAGTCCCAATCCCATCCAACAGGAGTAGTGCGATGTATCCAGTCGAGATCACCGAACATTGTCGCAAGGACCTCACCGATGCCGGTGTCGCCGAATTGCGAACCCCCGCCGACGTCGACGATGCCGTCAATAAGGGCGGTACCACCCTGGTCGTCATCAACTCGGTGTGCGGGTGCGCGGCCGGAAACGCGAGGCCGGCGGTGAAGCTTGCGATCCAGCACCCGAAGCGACCCGATCGCCTCACCACCGTGTTCGCGGGCGTGGATCAGGAAGCCACCGCTCGCACGCGGAGCTACCTGTCCGACTTCCGGCCGTCGTCGCCGTCGATCGCGCTCTTCAAAGACGGCCGGCCCGTGTTCATGTTGGAACGATTTCAGATCGAGGGCCGCGGTCCGGAGGAGATCGCGTGGGACATCATCGATGCCTTTGACGCGCATTGCTAGCGCCCGCGCGAAAGATCTTTCAGCGCATCCAGTGGACGCTGGCCGGAGCCTTGCGGGTCTAGCGGGCACGGCTCCCTACGACCGA
>JBGSIK010000008.1:0-4599 GCA_041742575.1 Candidatus Krumholzibacteriia bacterium | reverse complement strand
GACGTAGCCGAGCCCGATGCCGCTCCCGCCGATGTGGCCGATACACACGAAGAGCACGGGTAGCGACGTCGCGCCCAGGACTCCGGCCAGAATGTAGCCGAGGCCGAGCACGATTCCTCCCGAGATGGCGAGCTTCCGCGGGCCCACTTTCGGCAGCGCCCGCCCCGCGAGCACCATCACGATCGCGAACAGCGCCAGGCCGGCCGAGAACACCAACTGCGTCTGCGCGCGCGTCCAGCCCGCCTCGACCAGCGGTTTGGTGAACACAGACCACGCGTAGATGGCGCCGAGAGACAACTGAACGAGCAATGCGCCGACGACGACGCGAGAACGATTCATCACCTTCTGCTCAGACATCTATTCCTCCTCGGTTGGATGCGGCCGCAATAGAATGGATCGGACGCGGTGATCCGGGAATCGTCCGGAGGAACACCGCGGACGGCCGAATTCGGGCATTATAAAACCGACTGCGAAGTCCTGTATAGGGATTTCACCATTGGAGTTGCGCCTTGGCGCGACGCGGGCATTATCGGTTGACCGGGGCTCGCGCCGGCCGCTACCCTCGCTCCGAACGGCGGGCTTTCCGTCGATCCGAAGTGGAACTCACAGGGCAAAAGGAGGCCGAGATGGCGGATCACAATGGGTGTCACACGCACCACGGCGACACGGCCGGGCTCGTGGGACCGATATGGTACATCGGGTGGCTTTTTACGGTTGCGTTCGTGAAGTTGGCGTTCTGGAAGGCGGTCTTGGCGCTGATCATCTGGCCGTGGTATCTGGGAAAGGCGCTCGCTCTGGCCAAGACGATCGGTTCGTAGAAAAACCGCCGGCCGGGCCCCATGGGCATTGAGTTTCCCATCGGCGGCAGCACCCTATGGGCATCGGCCCTCTCCAATTGCGCCGGCACCACTGGGGCCCCACCGCTATGATGAAGGCGTCTCCGGCGGAAGCGCGCGCGGGAGAGGTTTCACTTTCAGCGTGAGTTTTACGACGTCCTCCACGATCACCCGCTCGCCCGGCGCAAGCGGCGCGGCGCTTACCGCCCGCCAGGACTCACCCCGGATCGTCACTCTCCCTTCATTGCCCAACCAGGTCTGCACCACCGCCTCGCGGCCGATCATGGCGGGCACACCCGTGAGGGGCCTACGTTTGCGGGCGAACGCCGACCAGATGAGCGGAAAGACGATGTGCTCGATGAGCTCGTAGGTGACGTACGCGATGAGGAGCGTTACGAGTAGGGTCTTCCACATGACGAGTCCAGCGCGGCGGCCTTCACCCCTCCCCCCGGCTGGGACGCAGAGGCCGGCCGTCGCCGGCGTCCGGTCGCGCGAGGAGCTGGATACTCACGCCGATTCTGTCGCGCTCTCGGCCTTCCAGAAGCAACGTTTGATGTGGGCCACGAGCTGATTGTCCGTCATCTTGTCGGCCGGTTCGACGCCCACGATTCGATGGGAAAGCTCCTTCGACTTCCTGAGCTCCTTCTCGAACTCCACCTTCGCTTCGCCCGGCCCGCAAACGAAGATGCGCTCAGCATCTCTCACGGCGTGGATCACTGCTCCGTAGAAATGGTGCAGCTGGTGTTTCCGCCTTTCCTCCGCGCGACGCTCGTGGACGATCACCTGAGCGCCGTATGATGCGCTCGAGCGGGAACCGCCTTTCTCTCGCTGCTGTTTCTCGACGCCGGAATCGATGCGGGTGAGGGACGACTTGTTGGCGTCGATCGTGACCAGAACCGCCTGCGAGTGATCGATCCATATTCCTACGATTCCCATATGGATTTCCTCCCAATGTTCTCCCGGTCTTCAGGCCGGGAATGGTCGGATTCTGCTTCCACCGGCTCAGTTTCGGTATGGTGGTCTGTTGCTGTCAACAACTACCCGTTTCGGACGGTCGTGTTCCCGCCGAGGTCCTCGAAACCGGCACTCGCCGCTCACGCGTCCGGCTAGTGTGTTGACTCCTAACAGGTTCCGGCGATCGCACAATTTTTGGCCCGGACTCCAAATTTTAGCTTGCATAGCAGACGACTGTCTGCTAAAGTACGATTGTCATGTCTCCACGCACGCCGCCGGGGCAAACCCGGGACAAGATATACGAGTTTGTGAGGATGCGTTTGCTCGAGGGCCGTCCGCCCACAGTCCGCGAGGTCCAGGAGCATTTCGGCTTCCGGGCCGTCCAGACGGCGCAAGACCATCTCAGCCGCTTGGTAGAGAGCGGGCGGCTGGTGAAGTATCGTGGTCAGGCGCGGGGATACGGTCTGCCTTCCGGCCTGAGCCCCGTGGCCCCGGGCGCCTGGTTGGTGCCTTTGTTGGGCCGTGTGCAGGCAGGCGGGCTCAATGCGGCGATAGAGGACTGCGAGGGATACATCGCCGTACAGATGAAGACCGCTGTCGCCGGGCGGCCGACCGCCGCTGGCGAGCGTGAATCCGACTCGACACAAGATGTTGCCGTACCGCACGGGGCTCAAGGTGACAGCGGCCGCGCCGGCGGCCCCGACCGCGGTGTCTCTGCGAGGGAAGCCTCGGGCGCGGGACCATCCACCACGATCCGTTCCGAAGGTCCCACGCGCCCATTGCCTGCAGGTGGGGACGCCCACCTGCGGGCTGCCCTCCAACCGTCGGGCGCTATCGCGGGCGGGTTGTTCGCGCTCCGCGTTCAGGGAGAGAGCATGACCGGGGCCGGCATCTTGTCGGGAGACGTGGTCGTCGTTCGCCAGCAACCGACGGCCCAGTCAGGGGACATCGTCGTGGCCCTGGTGGATGACGAAGCCACCGTCAAGCGCCTGCGCTTGCGAAGCGGGAGAATAGAGCTCCATCCCGAGAATCCGGCTTTCGAGCCGATCATTCTCGATCCGAACGACTGTGTGATACTGGGCAAGGTGATCGAAGTCCGAAGGTACGTCGAACCGCTGGTTCCGTGACTCCGGGCCGTCCGCTCCGGATCGGGATCCTCGTAGTTCCGCCCGTCACTGGTGCGCTTTCCGTAAGATCACGATGTAGAGAGGGCCATCGGCGTCCATGACTCGTTCGATGCGCCACCCCGTACCCTCCACGATCCCCCGCAACTCCGCGCGCGACACCAATAACCAATCGAACCACGGCGTGACGTACTCGCGGTAGCGGATGCGCACACGGACCTGGCCCGTGGGACGCCCCAGTTCGCGGTTCCGCCGGTGGTAACGGCGATGCACAGGATTCTGTGTGAGGTTCGGATCGGCCGCCTCCACGATGATCTTCGCATCGGCCGTGGTGACGCTGAGCATCCTCCGTAGGAGCCAACGGGCCCGGCGTGGGTTCCCGAAGATGCCGAAACCATTGGACAACATGATGATGGTGTCGAAACGACCCAGTCGGGAGGTGATGCCCGTACACGAAAGGACGCGCGCGTCCTTCAGGCCCCGCCGGCGGCTCACCTTGATCGCCAGCGGTGAAACGTCGATCCCTGTGACGGCTTGGCCCCGCTTCTGGAGATAGATCGCGTGCCGGCCGGCGCCGCACCCGATGTCCAGCACGCGGCCCTCGACGAGTTCCAGCGCGCGTTTGTGGGACTCCGGCCAGTCATCGTACTCCTGGAAGTACATGCCGACGCTGTCGGCGACCTCCAGGTAACCGTCGTCTCGTTCCATCGCCTCGCAGCGATTCGTCCCCTCGAGATAATCGAACAGTTGATGACCGAACGCATCCTGATTGGGTTTCATGGGGCTCTCCCCGGCACCGGGCCGAGCGATAGACTGTAGCCTGCAGAAGCGGATTTCACGGGCGGGATTGCCGCTGGTGACGATCCTACATCAGACGAGACCGGACCGCCACGGATTCGCGGTTTTGCGCTGCGGGAGCGGGAAAGCGCCCGGACTTAGAGGTCGAGCTCGAAGAACAGCGCGCCCGGGATTGGATTATGGCGGTACGGCGGGATCGGTCGGAACCCGAGGGCGCGGTAGATGGAGCTGGCGTCTTCCATCAAGGGGAGCGTGTCGAGGCGGATTCGCGTGTAGCCGAGGCGCCTGGCCTCCTCGATGGCGGCCGCCGCAAGCATTCGGCCCAGGCCGTGCTGGCGGTAAGGAGGTCTCACGTACAGCCGCTTCAACTCGCACACCTTTTCCTGGAGCGGCCTCAAGCCGACGCAACCCCCGAGCTCTCCGTCCACGTCGGCGAGTATGAGACACCCGCCGGGATGGCCGTACTCGGCCGCCAAGTGGGCCTTCTCGTGGTCGAAGTCCTGGAAGGAGAGGTCGAAACCGAGCGAAGTGGTGTACTCCTCGATGAGCGCGAGGGCGGCGGCGTAGTCTTCCGATGTGGTGACGACGCGACAGGTTACCATGACTCCATTGTGCGCCGGAGCGTGGGGACGCGCAAGGTCAGGGGTTGCGTGCGCCACCGTTTTTTCCGTTGAAAACCAGACTGGTGTCTGCTATAGTATGGACGTCGATATTCGCCATGTGGTTCGCCTTTCCCAATGAACATGTGAGGGACCCACAATGCAGACGAACGCCATATCATCATTCGAAATCACCACGCTGATCTCCCGGCTGGGGCTCCGCCAGGGGTCACAGCCGGCACTCACCCCGGATGCCGAACGGTCCCGGTGGGATCTCGGCGCTCTCTC
>JBGSIK010000007.1:0-2609 GCA_041742575.1 Candidatus Krumholzibacteriia bacterium | reverse complement strand
AGGTCCGTGTCGCACACGCATCATGGATCAGTATGCAAATGAACCCCAAGTCATGGGCGGCGCGAACAGCCGCCTCGACACACATGTGAGTCTGCATACCACAGATCACGAGTCTCTCGATCCCGTTCCCACGCAAGTGCTGCAACAGGTCCGTGCCGTTGAAGGCGCTGACCTCGTCCTTCATGACGACTTTCTCTCCCTCTCGCGGCGTAACGTCGGCATGAAAGGACGTCCCTTTCGACGCTTTGTGCCCGACGTGGACCACCAAACCGTTCTCGTCGCGGAATTTCTTCAGAAGCCTGCCGCAATTGGCGCTCGCGGCCTCGGGTTTGTCGAGCGGCACCGCCCCGCCCGGAAAATAGAACGCCTGCACATCGATGATGAGCAACGCCGACTTCCGGTCATCCGTCCGTTGATCGCTCGCCGGCGCTCCCGCCGAGACCGGGAGCACCGAGATCAGAAGGAGAAAAAGCCGAAGGTGAAAGCCGGATTTCCGGAGCCCACGTATCATGGTCGATGTCACCGCTGCACCTCCTGGGGATTACCGGCGATATTACCTCAAATCGTCTTGCCGAGGACGTAAATCGTCCACGGCGCGATCCTGGTCTCGTTGACCCAAGGGTAGGGTTCTTTTTCTTCGCCCAACGGCCGATAGACACCGACCAATTCCACGCCGGCCCTCCGATAGGTCTCGCGGTAGTCCGCATCCGGCCAGACGACGTCTTCCACCGGACGCCTGTCTTCCAGTTCGACGTTCACGATCCGCACGACATCTCCGCATTTCGCTTTCCTGTTCTCGGGATAGTCCTTGGTGGAAAACGACGCCCATTCATGACAGTAGATCTCCGGCGAGGAGACCAGGTTCACGATCTTCCCATCCCGACGCAAGACCCGCTTCAGCTCCTTGAACAGCCGGACTTTCTTTTCCATGGTTGGGATGTTGTCGAATGTGAACGCGGATAGCACGAGATCGAAGGAATCTTCTTCGAATCCGCTGAGATCGCCGTCCGGCAGCACGCGATAGTCCCCGCGCGGGTCGATCTCACGCGCCTTCCGGACCATCTCGGCCGATATGTCCACGCCGACGGCGGCGAATTGCAGCTGGGCGAGGAACCGCGTCGAACGCCCCGTGCCGCACCCGAAATCCAACGCATCTTTTCCGCGGACGTGTTCGGACACGATGCGCGGCAGATCCCTGAACGCCAGATAATACGTTCCCGGGAATTTCAGTTTCGAGTAAGCGGCGGCGCGCGTCGCATCTTCATACGCGTTCCTGAATTTCATAGTAGCTCCATTCATGTCAGCTCCTTTCGGGCCGGGCGGCCACGACGGTCCGACGGGCACGGCTCCCTACGACTGACCGTGCACGTGGCGATTCCGAGCACCACGGTCGCCTCGGTTGCCGGCTCGCAGATGGACCGAATTACTATTGCTCGCCGACAAACGGCCCGCTGGACCGTCGTGGCCGCCCGCCCCAACCTACTGCGCAGCGCGCGGTTGCGCTTCCCGCAGCGCATGCGCAAAGCGACTTATCCCCTCGACGATCTCTTCCTCGTCCCGGGCGGAGATCGACAAGCGCACGTAGGTATCGGGCGGATCGGAGAGAAAAAACCGCCTGCCGTGGGCCACCTCGACGCCGTGGGCGGCAAACCAGCTCTCCCAGTCCGACGGCGGCTTCGAAACCGGTTTCAGCTTGAGCCAGATCAGGTAGCCTCCCGTCGGGTCCGTCCATTCGGCCCATTCGGGAGAAACATGTTCGCGGAGAGCGCGAATAGCCGCATCCATACGCCTTCGGAAGACACGGTGCATTCTGCTTATGTGGCGGTCGTAGTGTCCGCCGCTGCAGAACTCGTGCATGGCCGCCTGCAGGATCATGTTCGATGAGAGGTCGACAAAACAGCGAATCGCGGCCAGCCGTTCGATGCATTCCTTCTCCGCCGCCAGCCACCCGATACGCACGCCCGGAAACAGGACTTTCGAAAACGTCCCGCAGTAGATGACGATCCGGCGCGTGTCCATCGACTTGATGGGCAGAACCACCTTGCCATAGTACTTCATTTCCTCATCGAACCCGTCCTCCAGGATCACGGCGCGGTGCTGCTCGCAGATGGAGAGCAGGCGCTCGCGATGGGGCTGGTTGGTGGTGACGCCGGTCGGGTTCTGGAATGTGGGCATGGTGTACACCAGCACCGGGCGTCGGTCTCTCATTCTTCGGGACAGGACCTTCAGATCCATTCCGTCATGGCGCACGGGAATCTCGAGCGGTTTCAATCCCGCCAGGTGGAGCAAGGGGAGAATATGTCCGTACGTCGGAGACTCGAGCGCCACCGCTCTTCCCGGCGCGGCCAGCATCCGCAGCACCATGTCGATACCTTGCTGCGAGCCGTTGGTGATGAGGATCTCGCCGGGTGTGACCGAGATGCCGTGAGTCTGCAGGCGGTGGGCGATGTACTCGCGCAGCGGCGGGTAGCCGGCGTGGTCCCCGTATCCGAGCAGCGAGAGCCCTTTTTTCTTCGCCACCCGGCTCACACAGGAACGAAAATATTCCACGGGGAAGAGGCGATGATCCATATCCAGAGTCTTGAAACCGATGATGGCTTTCTTGTCCC
>JBGSIK010000006.1:0-6655 GCA_041742575.1 Candidatus Krumholzibacteriia bacterium | reverse complement strand
TGAATCCCTGCTTGATCGCCGCATCGAGCGTCCGCACCAGATAGCGTTCCTTCTCCGGAATGCGGTCGATCGCGGCCATCGCTTTGCTCACGTGCGCTTCGGCCGCAGCCAGATCGTGCTGGGACCACCATTGCGTATACGCCAACCGGTAGTGCCCAAGCACGAACGCGGTATCGAGTTCGATCGCGTTGTTGAAACACTTGGCGGCCTTGTCGAACTCAAGGGCGTTGAGAAAACGCTCTCCCTCGAAGTACTGCTTGTACGCGTCGAGCGATACCGTCGTCAGCTGAGCGACCCCCTCCGCCGTTTCCCTGACCACATCCGATTCCTCCTTGAGGTCGATTCGGATGTCCCTGGCTATCTTGTCGATCATGCGGGGAATGCTCTCCTGCCCCTGCCCCTCTTCTTTGGTGGTGAAGATGTACTTGTTCCGGTGCGTGTCCAAGACCTTCAGGTCGATGGTGTAGAGGCTGCCGAACTTCCGGATGGTGGGGATGACCAGCGCGCCGACACCTTCTTTGCGACAGATCTCCTGGCCCAGCGATTCGTCGATGGCCTCGACTCCTTCGCGCCCCATCACCTTGAGGACATCGAACATGCGCGTCCGAGTCATTACCGAAAGGTGCCGCGACTGCTCGAGCGCCGTGATCAGCATCCCGGAAAGCCCATCGAGGGCGGGCTCATCCGTCTCGTTGCTGAAGTCGATCACCGCGATGGGCACGCTCTCTTCGCTCTGGGCACGGTTTCCCCAGAATACGGCGTACAGGACCGCGACCACAATCACCGCCGCCACCGCTCCCAACCGTATCGTCAAGGAGCGGCGCCCTCTGTCCCCTGCCTGCCGCTTCGATGGGGACTTCACCGTTTCCTCTGCGGATTTCAATGCCGCTTCCAGCTCATCGGCCGATTGGTAGCGGTCGGCCGGGTTCTTGGCCAGGCACTTCTCCACGATTTCGGCCACTTCGCCCGGCACGCTCGGGCGCATCTCCGAAAGGGGTCTGGGGTCCTCGTTCACGATCGAGTAACGTACTGCTTGTTCGTAGTCCCCCCGGAAGGGCAGCTGTCCCGCGAGCATCTCGTAGAGAACCACGCCCAGCGACCATATGTCGGCACGGTGGTCGATTGCCTCGCCCCGAGCCTGCTCGGGTGACATGTACGCCGATGTGCCCGCCGAAGAAACCCGCTCATCAGGTTTGACCTGGCCCGGCAGACGCGCCAAGCCGAAATCCATGACGATCGCCCGGCCGGTCTCGTCGATCATCACGTTGGCGCTCTTGATATCTCTATGTATGATCCCTTTGGCGTGCGCGTCCCGGAGACCCGCGGCGATCTGGAGCGAGATCTCGAGAACCTCGCGCAGCCCGATGGTGCTCGACAACACCCTGTCGCGGAGCGTCACACCGTCCACGTACGCCATGGCGATGAAGGTTTCGCCGCCGTACTCGTTGATCTCGTAAATCGTGCAGATATTGGGGTGGTGCAGTTGGGCGGCCGCCCGTGCCTCATTCAGGAGTCTCTCCTGCTCCCCCGAGGCTTCCAGGACGTTCCTGTTCAGGAACTTGAGCGCGACCTGGCGATGGAGCTTGGTGTCCTCCGCTTTGTAGACCACACCCATACCGCCTTCGCCGATCTTCTCTGTGATCTGATAATGGAGAACTTTCTTGCCGATCATAGTCCCGTCCTTCAGGCGTAGCAACTGGCCGCCGGCATTGCTGTAAGCGTATATACGCGGGAACCCACCGCAAGTTTCAATCGATCACTCCGGCGCCCGCCCCCCTAGGTTTCCCGCTTCACCACGACCAGCGTGAGGTCATCCAGCCGTTCGGTTCCGCTTTCGTGCTCCTGAACGGCTTCGACGATCTTGTCGATGATCACGGCGGCGGATTCGTCACGGACCTGGCGGAGCAGCGAAATAAAACGCGACTCACCGAAAGGCTGATCGAACTCGTTGGTCGCATCGGGGATGCCGTCGGAATAAATGACGAGAAGGTCGCCGGCGCCAAGGCGAACGGCGTCCTCGCTGTAAGGAAAAACATCCAGAACGCCCAGCGCGATCCCGCCCGTTTCCAGCCGGTTCGGCTTTTCCTCGCCGGAGAACACGAATGGGATTTCGTGGCCGGCATTGCAGTAGGCCAGATCGTGCGTCACGGGATCCAGGAGTCCGTAAAAAAGAGTAGCGAATTTTTCCGGATCCGTGCTTTCGAAGAGGAGTTTATTCGACCTCGATATCGCTTCGTGAACGGGCGAGTTGACCAAAGTCTGTCCCCGCAGCGTGGCCTGGAGATTCGCCATGAGCAACGAGGCGGGAAGCCCCTTGCCGGACACGTCGCCCAGACAGATCGCCCACCGGCCGTCCCGGACTTGGATGAAGTCGTAGTAGTCCCCTCCCACCATCTGCGCCGGTATACTCCGCGCCGCGATGTCGTAGCCGGGTATGTCCGGAGGAGCTTTCGGGAGCAGGTCCTTCTGAATCTGGTACGCAAGCCGGATCTGCTCTTTAATGCTGATGTACGCTTTCTCTTCTTCGTAGAGTCGCGCGTTCTCTACGATCTGCGCCGATTGACTCGCGATGATCGCCAGCAGCCGCTGGTCCTCCTGTGTGAACCCATTCGCGTCCTTCTTGTTGTATGACGTCAACACGCCGCGGAGTTCCGACTTGACCATGAGCGGCACGCACAGGATCGAATGGATCGTTTGATCCCACTTGAGCCCCTTGAAGCGCTCGTCAGCGCGAGGCTCGTTCGTGAGCAGTGGTCTCTTGTAAAGATGCATCCATCCCAGGAGGTTCTCGTTGACGTGATAGTGAGGATGTTCGGCCGAGCTGGTCATGGCCCGGACCAGCGTTTTCATCGGCTGGTTGGCTTCCCGGTCGACGAGTGTGACCACCGTCTGCTCCGCCTGCACTGCGCGCATCGAACGATCGATGATCTTGCGTATGATATCCTGGGAGTCGACCGATGCGCCGATCGCACGGGAGAGGTCGTTCAGGATGGAAAGCTCCTCCACCGCGCGCTTGAGCTGCCGGTTCTCCTCCTCCAGCGTTTGCACACGACCGGAAACTTCGGCGGGCGCATCGCGCTCCTCGGCCGCTCCGTCCGCTTTGAAAGACTTGCTCCGGAATACTCTCTTCACGTTCCCTCTCTTCGCTCCTCTGTTGCCGGCTGGAGTCCCCCGATTGCGCCGGCCAGCGGTTTGCGGCTTTCGCGATCGGCGGTGTGACGATCGAGCGCAACCGGTCCCGCGATCCGGCTGCCTATCGATAGCGACAGTAGTATGTTACGAGTGCGCACCGGGAGGCAACAGGAGAATTGACGCGAATCGACCCCCGCGTAGAGATTCTCGTTGCGGGAGGAGGCGTATCTTATTTAAACTGCTGACGATAGCGGTTTGCCCCCGGCGGGGCACGGACTGGGATTCCGTAAGATGAAACGCAAGCTCCTGATTGGCGGCGTCGTAAGCGCCTTTTTTCTTTTCCTCGCGTTGCGCGACGTCGACTGGCCCGCGTTCAGGGCGGCGTTCCGCAGCGTCGATTATGGATACCTCGCGCTCTGCGTGGTGTTCACCCTGTTGGGCCATTTCACGCGCTCCATCCGCTGGCGTTACATGCTGCTCACGGTCAAACGGATACGAATCGGAAGCCTGTGGTCCGCGACCGCGATCGCGTTCATGGTGAACAACCTGTTCCCGGCCCGGTTGGGCGAGTTCGTCCGGGCGTATGCGATCGGGCGTTCGGAGTCGATCAGCAAGTCGGCCGCCTTCGCCACCATCGTCTATGAGCGTATCATCGACGTATTCATCCTGATCGTTTTGTTGTGGTACTGCCTGCTGAAAATCGAGGGCCCGCCCTGGCTCCGAAGCAGCGGCGTGGTCCTAATCGTGTTCAACGTCGCGCTCCTCGCCCTGCTGTACGTGATGCTTCGCTATCGGCGGGGATTCGCGGCCGTGTTGGCGCGGATGTGCTCGCCGCTTCGGGCCCGCGCGCGCACTCGGGTGATGGGGTGGGAGGAGTCTTTCGTCGCCGGGTTGGGCGTGTTGCGCGACCGGTCCGCGTTGCTGCCGATCATCGTTTATTCGGTGCCGGTGTGGGGGTTCGCCACCCTCGGCGTGTATTACTGCCTCCTGGCGATACACATGCAGCAACCTTTTCTTGCCAGCATCATCTTGATCGTGGTGATGTCGCTGGGATCCATGATTCCGTCGGCTCCCGCCTATATCGGGACGATCCAGTACGCATGCATTGTGGGGCTAGCCATTTACGGCGTCGACAACAGTTCTGCGCTGGCCTATTCGACCATGTACCACGCCACCCAATTCTTCCCCATCACGTTGGCCGGGTTGTATTACGCGTGGCGTTCGAGCATACGGCTTTCGGAAATTTCCAAGAAAACCACGTGAAGCACCCTCCCTCGGGAGGGCCCGGGTCGCGTCGCCGCCGTCCTATTCGGTGTAGCTGCGGATCACCCGCACCATCGCCTCCCGGCAGACGGCGCAAAATTCCCGCTCCCCCTTTGTGAACATGATGCAATCGACCATGGGACGGTACATGCCCGTCGAGGCGTACCCGGCACCCTCGAATGCCCCCACCTTCCCCGCCTGAGGGTTCGACTGCAGAAACCGATGCATGCGCTCGGACTGCGCCCGGTCTTTGGCATCGTACTCTTCCTCGACCGCCTTCACCTCGCGCTCCGGGGCTCCTCCCCGCCGCAATTCCGCGATACGGTCGTTGATCCGCCGCCTTTCCCCCTGCCACGCGAGATCCGCTTCGTCGTGTTGTCTCTTTTCCCACGCTGTGGGGATCTCAACGCCCGGCGACACGAGGTGCTTCCACTTGAGTTGTTTCGGGTCGAGCAGCGCCGTGATGTTCGGCTCCCGCGGCTCGTAACCGGGCGGGTAAAAATCCGCGTAGGCCACGTCGGAGGTGTAGTACTCATCGGCTAGTCCGAAAAATGAGTGACCGAATTCGTGCACCATCAGGTACTCGCTCCACTGGTTGTCCGCGGTGAAGGTGCAGTACCAGTTGTAGATTCCCCCTCCGCCGTAGCGGTGATGGTTCACCATTATGTAGATGGCGTCGTAGGGCACGTGGGACGCAATGTCGCGCAAAGCCCGGTTTTCCTCCGTCAAGAGATAGCGTTCCGATCCCATTGAGTCAAACGTGGTCCCGACCGCCGTGTTGCGGAACGAACCATGGCGGGGTTCGTCCGCCCCGCTTTCCACCGAAGGCTTGAACACACCGTACACGTTGAACTCGTTCCGGTGGGACTTGCACGGCTCCCCGCGAAAGAAAACCTCGTTGAAACGCTTCAAGTCTTTTTGGAACTTGTCCTCCTCGGCGGCGGTGTAGCCCTCGGCTATGATCGCCACATCTGCCTTCACATGCGGGTCGCCTCCCTGCTGGATCATGAAAACCTTCACGGTCGGGTCCGGCCTTTGGCCCTTCACGACGCCGAAATCGGCCGGGTCGATCTCGCGGCGGAATACTTCCTGGAAATCGCCTTCCTTCCCCCTTTTCTCGAGGGCGAATACCACTTTGCCCCTTGGGAACGGAAACAGGGCCGACTCGTGGAAGGTCTTGCTCACGCCGTCCTGCGCCGGCGCGCTCGTCTGGTACTCCTTGAAGTAGCTGTCGAAGCCGCGCGTATACAAAACTCCTCCCGAAGCGGCGTCGTAGAGTGTGTGCCGATAGGCACCGTAATCCACGGTGTCGAGGAGTCTCACCACGCTTCCGGCCCAGATTCCATATCGGTATACACGGTCGAGG
Organism: Candidatus Krumholzibacteriia bacterium; assembly: GCA_041742575.1. Lineage (GTDB taxonomy): Bacteria > Krumholzibacteriota > Krumholzibacteriia > WVZY01 > JAKEHA01 > JBGSIK01. The sequence continues at coordinate 894 of JBGSIK010000006.1, read as the reverse complement.
GTAACGGTCTCGTCCTGCGCGTCGCCGGTGTGGTAATAGTCCACTCGCATGGTTTCATCACGGAAGTATGTCGAGAATGCCACCGGCGCCGGCGTTGTGATTGCCGTCGCGGTGACGAGCCATAACACCAATGAGACTCCCGTCATCATCGTTTTCTCCTTTTCCCGTTAGGATCGCGGTCATGCGGATCCACCAACTTGAGAACCTCACCCGGATTTTCCACCACCGCCTTCGCACCGCTCTTCAACAGTTCTTCGCGCGTTCGAAATCCCCATAACGCGCCGACGGGGTACATGCCAGCAGCGACCGCAGTCTCCATGTCGATCCCGGAATCGCCCAGGAACAGGATTCTCCCCGGCAGCGCGCGCAGGAGACCGGCGACTTCCAAGGCCCCCGCCGGATCCGGCTTGGGGGGCACTCCATGCCGGTGCCCCACGACGACCGAAAATCGCCATCGCGAGAGCAACTCCTCGACGCAGCGTCTAGTGAAGTCATCCGGTTTGTTCGAAAGGACCGCCAGCTTCACCCCCTGCTCCACCAGGCCTTCCAACAGCTCTGGAACGCCTTTGTAAGCACGAGTCTTCACATTCCATCGCCGGCCGTATTCATCGCGCATTTCCTGCACCAGCCGCGCCACTGTATCGTCATCGACATCGCCTGTCGGCAGGACGCGCCGCATGAGCATGGGCACACCATCACCGATGAAGTACCGGTAGGCGTCGTTGGGGTGACGCGGAAAGCGGTTCCTGTCGAGCACCGCGTTCACCGAGTCCGCAATGTCATCCAACGTGTCGAGCAGAGTCCCGTCGAGATCGAACAGTACGGCATCAAAAGGCATGGGCTTTCACCGGGATTTCGCTGTCTGACGGCGCATCGCGGGTCCTGTCGCCGATT
>JBGSIK010000005.1:0-8071 GCA_041742575.1 Candidatus Krumholzibacteriia bacterium | reverse complement strand
CCCCGTCCACCGGACGCGTCAGTCGTAATATTCCGTGCCCAGGTGTGTGATAAGTTCCTCTCCCATCAGGTGCCGCAGGTTGTTCTTGAGCTTCATGAGCTGTATGAAGAGATCGTGCTCGGGGTAAAGTCCGGGCGCGGTCTGGGGGCTCTTGAAGTAGAACGATAGCCACTCCTGGATCCCCGACATCTTGGCGCGACGCGCGAAATCGAGGAAGAGAGCGAGGTCGAGGACGATGGGCGCCGCCAGGATGCTGTCCCGGCACAGGAAGTCCACCTTGATCTGCATCGGGTAGCCGAGCCAGCCGAAGATATCGATGTTGTCCCAGCCCTCCTTGTTGTCCCCGCGCGGCGGGTAGTAGTTGATCCGCACCTTGTGGAACAGATTTCCGTAGAGATCGGGATTCAACTTCGGCTGCAGTATGCTCTCGAGCACGGAGAGCTTGCTCACTTCCTTGGTCTTGAAGGACTCGGGATCGTCGAGCACCTCGCCGTCGCGGTTTCCGAGGATGTTGGTCGAGAACCAACCGCTCAGTCCCAGCATGCGCGATTTGAATCCGGGCGCGAGGATGGTCTTCATGAGCGTCTGCCCGGTCTTGAAGTCCTTGCCGCAGATAGGGACGCGCTTCTCCTTCGCCAGCTCCACCAGGGCCGGAATATCGCCGGAGAGATTGGGCGCGCCGTTGGCGTAGGGGATGCCCGAGGAAATCGCGGCGTACGCGTACACCATGCTGGGGGCGATGTCGGGATCGTTCTTTTTCATCCCCTCCTCGAAGGCCCTGACTGACTGGTGCACGGGCTTCGCCTCCATGTATACCTCGGTGCTTGCGGTCCACACCATGACCACGCGGTCGAGCTTCTTCACCCGCCGGAAGTTTTCGATGTCGGCCTTGAGCTGCTCGGCGTACTCCCACCAGTTCTTGGCCTTCTTGACGTTGGGCCCGTCGAGCTTCTTCACGTAGCGCTTGCTGAACACGGCCGGCATGGGTTGGATCGCTTCGAGGCGGTCCTTGACCTGGTCGAGCAGCGATCTCTCCAATACGCCGGCTTTGAGAGCGGCCTCGTAGCAATTGTCCTCGAAGATATCCCAACCGGCGAACTCGAGGGCGTCGAGGTTCGCGAGCGGGATGAACTCGTGGATCTTGGGCACGCGGTTGTCGGTCCGCTTGCCGAGGCGGATGGTGCCCATCTGGGTGAGGGAACCGATGGGCTTGGCGATCCCCCTGCGCACGGCCTCCACGCCGGCGATGAACGTTGTGGCCACCGCGCCCATCCCGGGCAGCATCACGCCGAGTTTCCCCTGCGGCGAATCGATGACGACTTTGGGTTTTGCCATGTTCGTGTCTCCTTCCTTTCGTTTCTCGAACGCCCGTCTTGGACTGTCGTGTTTTCCGGTGAAGATACCCTTGCCGGCGCGATAAGCCGAATTTATAATCCTTATAATCAACATAAGTATTGCTTATGAAGGAGAGTGTGCGCTGCCCGCGCGGGTCCTGTCGCCGACCACCCGTACCGCTGTTGCGAACGCCGGGGTCGTTAGGCCACACCGGGTCGGACGGGCACGGCTCCCTACGACCGACCATGCATGTGGCAGTTCCGTGCTCGACGGTCGCCTCGCCCCACGCGGAATGTTGATAGGCGTGGGACGCTGCGCAGGTTGTCGGCTCGCAGATGGACCCTTTTATTATCGCTCGCCGACAAACGGCCCGCTCGACCCTGTGCGTATGGCCGACCCCGCTCCAACTCCGCCAGGTGAAGATCCGTGCTGGCATTCACGGGACAGAAAACTAGGAAGAACCCGTGAGGGCGTTGAGTTTCTCCAGGAACTCGTCCCCGTCGACAAAGTGGATGACGCGGAGATCGGCCCGCTCGACTCCATCGCTGCCGATGAAAACCACCGTGGGGACGCCGCGAATCTTGAATTTCTCGCGCAACGCCGCGACTTCTTTCGTCCCGCTCAGGGTGACGTCGGCGCGAAGCATCAACGCGCGCTTGGCGGCTTCGACGACCGCTGGATCCCGGAACGTCTCCCGGTCCATTTCTTTGCACGGGATACACCACTCGGCCGAGAAGTCGATCACCACCGGTGTCTTTGCCTGCGCGAGCAGCTCTTCGCTGTAGGGGGCCCACGGGATTCCACCGCCCACGGCGAAGATGTGCCCCGGCGCGAACACGAGGTAGAGGCCGAGTAGCGGCATGAGCACGCCGACCGCGCGCCGGAGCAGCGTGAAGGCGGGAGATGAAGAAGTCATCCGGACCACGAAACCCATCACAACCCCGGCGACTACCAGCAGGCCGCCCATGAGGAGATAGTATGCGGTGTCGTTCAGCACGGGATCGAGGAAGTAGACCGCCATCGCGAGCAGGATCACGCCGAAGAGCTTCCGTATCCATTCCATCCATTCGCCGGACCGCGGAAGCCTGGAGATGCTGCCGGAGGCCACGGCCAGGAACACGTACGGCAGGCCCAGTCCCACCGAGAGGGTGAAGAACATGGCAAAGCCCAGGGCCGGGTCGCCGCGTTCGCCGACGAACGTGAGCAGACCCAAGACGAACGGCCCGATGCAGGGCGCGGCGACGATCCCTACCGTGAGGCCCATGAGGAACGAACCCACGTAGCCGGTCTTGGCGGTGCCGGCGAATCCGCTCAGGCGGGCCGGGACACGGATCTCGTAGAGACCGAACATCGAGAGCGCGAGAGCGACCATGACCAGCGCGATGAATGCGGTCACGAACGGATTCTGGAGCGCCGATCCCAGGATGCTCCCGGTGAGCGCGGCCACGACCCCCAGGGCCGAGTACATCGCGGCCATTCCCAGCAGGTAGAGTATCGCCAGCGCGGTCGTGTTGCCCCGCCGCCCGGCCGACTGCCCGCCGAAGTAGCTCACCGTGATAGGAATGATCGGGTAAACGCATGGTGTGAGATTGAGCGCGAGGCCGCCTACGAAGACGAGCAGGAAGGCGACGAAGAGCCCGCGCTTCGCGACCGTGCGACCGAACGCGCCGCCGGTTTCGCCCGAGCCCTCGTCGGGAAATTTCATGCGCGCGAAGATCTCGGGGTGGGCGGCGTCGATCGACTCACGCATTGTGGAGACCGTGATCGGAATGTTCACGGTCACCATGGCGGGCATCAGGCATTTCTCGTTGTCGCAGGCCTGATACGTGAGCGTGGCGGCAATGACCGTGTCGCCGGGCGCAAATCCGGGCGACACCTCGACGGTGGCCCCGATGTAGACGACGCCGTCGTAGAGCCGAAGCGGCTGCTCCGAGAAATCGAGCTTTTTCTCGATCCCTGCGGGATAGAAGACGCCGGTGACGCGGATCCCCTCCGGCGGCTCGAAAGTGATCTCGGTCGGGACCAGGAACTCGTCGGTGAGTTCGTGCGCGTTTATGTGCCACGGGTGGTTGATGGTCACCTCGACGGCGATCCGAGCGGTTCCCCCCTGGGGGACTCGGGTCAGCGACACGTAGCCCACGGCGCGAATAGGATCGCCGCCCGTCTCCACGGGGTCGATCGCCCGCGGGGCAGACGGTCTCGCGAGGAGGAGCAGCGCGCCCACAAACGCAATCGCGCCGCCTCGCGCAAGCCGCGACGGCCCCCTCGTTCTGAGTTGGCGCGTCTTCAGTAGGGTTTCGGCCGCGGGGTTTGCGTGCGGCGGTGAAAACATCTCGACTTTCCTCCTCGAGCGGTGTGGTCGCTCATTGTGTTCACTCGGACCTACCGGGAAGGATAACCACAAGGTCCGCCGGAGGCAAGCCGGAGCTGCGGCACTAGCGGTGAATGGCCTCGAGCGCAGCCTCTGTGGCCGGAAGCCGGAGACTCCTCTCGATTCTCCGCGCGTGGATCATTTCGGAGAGGAGAAACAGGGACGACGGCGAGTCCACACGGTACCAGAGTGGGAGCAACGATAGCGACAAGCCGCAGGCGTCGGCTCGCTCGACCGTCTCTCCCAACGCGCGCGCTCCGCGCCAGTCGATACCGTCGAATAACGGCGGTGCCGGGCTCTTGAGGCCGATGAGATAATACCCGCCGCCGGAAGCGGGGCCGATCACCACGTCGTTGTGCTTGAGTTTCAAGAAGGCGCGCTTCGGGTAACGGATGGGGAGATCGGGACTATCCGATCCGATGATCACCGCTGTGCCGTTCGCTCCTTGGAGCAAGCTGGAGAAGGCCGCCTGCAATCGCTCGCCGACGCTCACGCCGCGTTGCGGTTCTCTCTCGCAACTCTTCGGGATCAACTCCGCAAGTGGCGCGGGATCGTCCCCATCGTAGAACACAGTGACGCGCGTCTTCTTGAGCGCCGTCAGGCGCGAAAGGAGATCGCACAAAAAAGCGGTGTATATCCGGCTCTCCTCTCCCGGTCCGAGGGGAGGAGTGAGTCGGGCCGTGTCGGCGCCGGCGTGAACGCCGGCCTTGGGGAGGTGCGCGAACACACCGAGATGTTTCTGGTATGCCATGCGTTGCTCCTTCGCGGATGGCGTCGATCGCCACTCTAACACATATTCCGCGGCGTTTACCACCGCGCAACGCGCGTCTTGAAACCGCTTGACAATTGTCCTGACAGCGGTTACGTTGGCACACAACAGCGAGCCGGGCGCATTTTTGTCCTTTCCTGGCGCGCCGGCTGTGAACCTCGTTATCCGCATCCAGTAAGGTGGTTCGCGCGAACCGCCCAGCGGCGCGGCCGCTAGCCGAATTTCAAAGGTGCTTTCGGAATGGACCTGGTGTTGAAGTACGCTCCCATAGCGGTCCTGTTTGTTTTGGCGGTAGCCATTCCGATCCTGCTGCTGGGCATCGCGGGGCTTTCGGCGCCACGGAATTCGACGCGGCGCAAGATGACGCCTTTCGAGTGCGGCATCGATCCGGTGGGCGTACCGCGGCACCGCTATTCGGTGAAATTCTTCCTCGTCGCGCTCCTGTTCATCATCTTCGACGTCGAGGCCGTTTTCATCTACCCGTGGGCGGTGCTGTTCAGGAAACTCGGCGTGTTCGGCTTCATCGAGATGACCGTGTTCTTGGGGCTCCTCCTGCTCGGTTTGTTCTACGTGTGGAAGAAGGGAGCGTTGGAATGGGAATGAAAACCGACACCTATACCAAGAACGAGACCGGCCTCATCACCACCAGGGTCGATGCGATGATCAATTGGGCGCGCAAGAATTCGCTCTGGCCTCTGCCTTTCGGAACGGCTTGCTGCGCCATCGAGTTCATGAGCGTGGTGTCGAGCCCGTTCGACATCTCCCGTTTTGGCGCCGAGCTGGTTCGCTTCTCCCCGCGACAGGCCGATCTGCTCCTGGTGGCAGGGACGATCAATTACAAGCTGGCCCCGGTGCTGAAGCGGATCTACGACCAGATGCCCGAACCGAAGTACGTGATTTCGATGGGCGCATGCGCGTCTTCGGGGGGCTTCTACGACAACTACGCGACCGTCCAGGGCATAGAACAGATAGTACCGGTCGACGTGTTCATCCCCGGATGCCCGCCACGTCCCGAGGCGATTCTTGACGCGCTCCTGAAGATCCAGAAGCTAATCGACCGGGAACCGTCGCCCAAACGCGGCGTCGACAGGCGTCACGAGTTGGCGGAGAAGCCCGGGGACGAATGACACCCGACGGCGACGGCGATCGCCGGTTCTTCCAGTGGCCAATTCCGAACAACAGAAGCACGATTCCCTGGCCGAGCGCGTCTCGGCGCGTCTCGGCGCGCGCGTTCTGGAGACCGACCGGTCTTACGGCGACCTCGTATTCGTGGTTGAGAAGGCCGCCGTGCACGAAGTGCTTTCGTATCTCAAGAACGACGAGAAATTCGATCTCTTGCTCGACGTCGCCGGGGTGGACTGCGTGAAGCTCCCGGAATACCGCGAACGATTCGAGCTGGAGTACATCCTCTACGCCACGGGAGTCGATCACCGGGTGCGCGTGCGCGTGCCGGTGCCGGAGTTTGCGCTCGATGTGCCCACCGCGACGGACCTGTGGCGTGCGGCGAACTGGGCCGAGCGTGAGGCCCACGAGATGTTCGGCTTCGTTTTCACGGGGCATCCCTGCCTCAAGCGATTGCTCACGCACCAGCAGTTCGAGGGACATCCGCTACGTAAGGATTACCCGGTGATGCAAGGTCAGTGGTGCGCGACGACCTCGAGCCTCGAGGAAGAACTCGAGGAATGAACCGGCGGCGGCTCAAGTGACGGACAAGAAACCGAATCTGGATGATTTCGTACCCAAGGCCGGCGAAGCCAAGGGGCCCTACAGCGCGGGCGACTTCTCGGCCGATCTCGATTATAGCGGAGACACCGCCGCGGACGGCACCACTCTGGACGACATCGACACACAGCCGATGTACATCAACATCGGACCGACGCATCCCGCCACGCACGGCACCTTCCGCGTGTACTGCAAGCTCGACGGCGAGAGGATCAAGAAAGCCGCCGTGGACATAGGGTACCTCCATCGCGGGTTCGAGAAGATCGTCGAGCACCGGAAGTACAATCAGGTCATCCCCTACACGGACCGCCTCAATTACTGCAGCGGACTGGTGAACAACATCGGATTCTGCAAGGCGGTGGAACGGATGCTCGGGATCGAGGTGCCCGAGCGCACGCAGGTGATTCGCGTCATCCTGATGGAGATACAGCGGATCATGGACCACATGATCTGCGTGGGCGCCAACATCGTCGATATCGGCGCGCTTACCAACTTCTGGTACTTCTTCAACGCGCGCGAAAAGCTCAACGACGTGCTGGAGGCGCTCACCGGGGCGAGGCTCACGTACAGCTACACGCGCGTGGGCGGGCTGGCGTGGGATCTGCCCGAGGATTTCCGCGAACGGGTGAAAGCGGCGCTCGAGGGAATTCCAAAGGCCATACGGGACGTGACCGGTTTGATCAAGAAGAACCGCATCTTCCTGGACCGCTCGCGCGGCGTGGGGGTAATCGACGCGGAAAAGGCGCTGAGCTTCGGCTGGACGGGTCCGTGCCTGCGCGCGACCGGCTATCCCATGGACCTCCGCAAGGTGAGACCGTACTACCACTACGACCAGTTCTCCTTCGATGTGCCCATCGGTGCGAACGGCGATGTATACGACCGGGTGTTCGTGCGCATCGCGGAGATGGAGGAGAGCCTGCGGATCATCTACCAGGCTATCGACAACGTGCCCGGAGGCCCCATCAACGTGGACAACAAGGATATCGTCCTTCCAGCAAAGGACGAGGTCCACAACACCATGGAAGGGTTGATCAACCACTTCAAGCTGGTGATCGAAGGTGTGAAGCCTCCACCGGGCCGGATCTACGATTCGATCGAAGCTCCCAATGGCGAGCTGGGTTTTTATATCATCAGTGACGGCACCGGACAACCGTACCGGATAAAGGTTCGCCCGCCTTGCTTCTATCTAATGAATACATTGAAGTACCTGATCGAAGGGGCCATGGTCGCGGACATCGTGGCCATCCTGGCCGGGCTCAACATCATCGCCGGAGAATTGGATCGTTGAGGAACACCGACGTGGACAGCACGATTGCGTTCAACGAGAAGAACGAAGAGCGGTTCCAGGAGCTGCTCCGGCAGTATCCGACCAAGCAAGCGGTGGCGCTGCCCGCGCTGTGGTTGGCCATCGAGCAGTGGGGGCACGTCACTCCGGACCACATGGAGTACATCGCCAAGCGGTTAGGCCTGTCTCCGGTCGCGGTGTATGCGGTGGTGGAATTCTACACGATGTTTCCGACCGCGCCGCTGGGCAAGCATCACATCCAGCTTTGCCGGAATCTGACGTGCACGATGCGGGGTTGCGAAGACCTGCAGTCGCTCGTCGAGGGCGAGCTGGGAATTCGCCCCGGCGAGAGAACGAAAGACGGTTTGTTCAGCCTGGAGTTGGTCGAGTGCCTGGGGTCGTGCGGCACGGCGCCGGTGATGCGGATGGACAACCGCTACTTCGAGAACCTGGACAGAGACAAGCTCGCGAGCATCATTCGCTCGTGCCGGGAGACTCTAAAGGAGAACCGCTAGCGCCGTGCCTGGTGGATGCTTTTGCTGCTGCGCGCCGCGCGGGTGGCGCCGATGGGGGCCCCCCGCCGCGCGCA
>JBGSIK010000004.1:0-9096 GCA_041742575.1 Candidatus Krumholzibacteriia bacterium | reverse complement strand
GCGGCCGGGCGTCGATGGAAACGGCGACCGGCGAATGGGGTGCGTCCCGCGCCGTGGTGGAAGGGCTGATGGGGAAAGGGTTCGTCACCATCGGCCCGGTCGAACGCAAGTCGTCGCTGGACGGTATCGATTCCGCGGTGGAAACCCTGACGGAAGCGCAGCGTCTCGCACTCGGCGAAATCCAGGCCGCGATCGGGGCTCGTGGGTTCAAGCCCCTTCTCTTGTACGGCGTCACCGGGAGCGGCAAAACGGAGGTGTACCTGCGGGCTGCTAGATACGCGCTCGATCAGGGAGGCGGTTGCATCGTACTGGTGCCCGAAATCGGATTGCTTCCGCAGGCCACCGCGCGGTACCGGCGGACATTCGGCGCGGACCTGGCCATCGTGCACAGCCGGCTCACCGGCGCGGAGCGGTACCGGATCTGGGAGGACGCCCGCCAGGGCGCCTGCCGCGTGGTCATCGGGCCGCGTTCGGCCGTGTTCAACCCGGTCAAGAACCTCCGGCTCATCGTCGTGGACGAGGAACACGATGATTCCTACAAACAAGACGACAAACCGCGGTACCACGCCAGAAGCGTGGCGCTCATGCGGGGCAAACTGGAGGGAGTGGCCGTCATCCTCGGTTCCGCGACGCCTTCGGCGGAATCCCTCCGACAGGTGGAACGGAAAGCCTACGGCTTTTCCCGCCTGCCCACCAGGGTGAGCGACAAGCCGCTACCGCGAATCGAAATCGTGGACATGCGCGCGGAGACAGAGCGCGACACGGACGATCGGCGAGGAGCGAGCGCTGCGCGCCCCTCGGGCCCCTTGCGCGGGTCGTTCTTCTCGGAAACGCTCGCGGAGGCGCTCGAGGAGAACATTCGCAGCGGGCGGCAGAGCATCATCTTTCTCAACAAGAGGGGGCACGCGCGGTTCGTGCAGTGCGCCGCCTGCGGGTGGGTTGCGGCCTGCAAGAATTGCGACATTTCGCTCACGTACCACCGGGTGGGGAACCGGCTGAAGTGCCACTTCTGCGGGTATTCGCGGGCCGGCATCGCGCGGTGCGACGTGTGCAAAAGCCCCCGTCTGGTTTTTTCGGGGGGTGGGGACGCAGCGCGTGGAACTGGACCTGCGCACGATGTTTCCCGGAGCGGCGGTCCTGCGGATGGACGCCGACACGACGGGAGGAAAGGAAGGCCACCGGCGGATACTGGAAGAGTTCGGCACCGGCCGCTTTCCCATCCTGCTGGGCACCCAGATGGTCGTGAAAGGGCACCATTTCCCCGGAGTGAGCCTGGTGGGCGTGCTTTACGCCGAGGAAGGGTTGAACTTCCCGGATTTCCGTTCGGCGGAGCGGACGTTTCAACAACTCACGCAAGTGGCGGGCCGTTCCGGGCGGGGATCGGAGCCGGGCCGTGTCATCGTCCAGACCTACATGCCCGACCACTATGTATTCCGCTTCCTGGAAGCCCATGACTACGACGGGTTCATGAGGGAGGAAACGGAATTCCGCCGCCGCCTCCGGTACCCCCCATTCGCCCGTTTGGTGCTGGCGGCATGCAGCTCTCGCGATGAGGGAAAACTGCGGGTCTTCATGGAAGAATGGGCGGCGACGGTGCGGCGGCGTCTCGCGGGCGGTGGGATCGACGTGTTGGGTCCCACCCCCCCGCTGGTGGCCCGCCTTCGCAACAGGTACCGGGAGCAACTCCTGTTCAAAGGGGAGCTGCGACAGGGCGACAAGGACGGTATCCTCGGCGCGTACCAGGCGATCATCGAGCGCCGTAAGCTCTCGCGGACCATCGAACTGCGGTGGGACGTGGATCCGGAATCGTTCGTGTAAGCGGCGCCATGGGGGCCAGTCCGGTGATCAGGGGCGCAGTGGGCCACCGAATTGCGTTGACAACGGTGGTCGCTGTGGTTTAATTCTCCTTGACAGTCCAGAACACGACCCGTATACACGTTCCGGGTTCACTCCCGCGTGGATGCGCGAATACCTGCAACGGTGTCTCTGGCGAACCGTTGAAAACGAGTAAACGGCCTTCCCAACTAAGAAATCACCGGTCATGACGAGCCGAGCGCGACCTATCCGCAAGGGGTCGGTCTTGAGTTCAGTACTTGCGTCATGGACACCGGCGACGGTCGAGAAAACCAGGGGTACCAGACGGCTTTCATCCCACGCACATTTCGTCGCGAACCGGAGGGTTACTGAATGAGGTATTCGAAGCACTATATCATGGTTTTGTTGGCCTGCGTTGCGTTGGCCCCATTTGTAATCGCGAGCTGCCAGTCGGTGGCCACGACCAGCGCGAAGTTGAGAAATCAGGAGGGTAACTACGACCTGGCGATCCAGCTTGCTCGCCAGGGCCTTGCCGAAAATCCCAACGACGCCGAGGCCCACTTTCAGCTGGGCGTTTCGTACAGCCAGCTCGACAGCGTGGCGCTCGCCTACGACTGTTTCGTGAAGGCGAGGGAACTGGACCCCAAGAAGAAGAAAGACGCAGACAACAACATCGCGCACAACTTCGCCAAGCATCACAAACTCGGCCAGGGCGCGTTCAACCGGAACGACTTCGTCGGCGCCGCGCGGGAATTCGAGTTAGCCACCAAAGCCGATCCTACCCAGGAGATCGGTTACTTCGCCCTGGGCGTCACGTGCTCGCGGCTGGGCCGCGATGTGGATTCGACTTATTACGAGAGAGCCGTCGTCGCCCTCGACAAGGTGCTCGAGCTGTCGAACCCCAGCGAAAGCGATTACATCAACGCACTCGAGCTCGCCGGCAAAGCGCTGATAGCGCTCGGTCGGGAGGGTGAGGCTGAATCCAGGTTCCGGCGCTTGATCGAGGACGATCCCACCAGCTTTGGGGTCATCGAGAACATCGGCAATGAAATGCTGACCGAGGAAAAGTGGAGTGCGGCCGCAGTGTTCCTGAAAATGGCCGCCACCGCGCGCGCGAAGATCGGATCGGAGGATTTCAACGTCTATTACAACCTCGGCGCCTCGCTGTACAACCTGCGGGAACAGGATCCCGCCAACATCGACGAAGCCATCACCTATTACGAAAAAGCCCTCGAGCTGCAGACAGACGAGCCGCAGACGATTTTCAACATCTTCGTGGCCTACGTGGCCAAAGAGGATTACAGCAACGCGGTGGGGTGGGGAGAGAAATACGTCGACGTCAGCCCGACCGATGCCAAGGGTTGGAAACTTTTGGCCCGCTGCTACAGCGAAGTCGGAGAGAAGGACAAGGCCCGGGACGCGGTCGGCCGCTACGAGCAATTGCAGGGGGCTGGTGGGCAGTAGTCGGATGACTGCGCGCGGCCGTGCGGCCATTGGAACGAATATTGCATCGTGAACAATGCGAATCCGGACAGCCAGCGACCCTTCCGGATAAGCCTTTGACTTCCAGGAAGATACCCTCTGTATCGAAATCCCGTTTGTAGTGAATCGAACTCCGCAGGCGCGGAGTGTGAACGCCGTAACCAACAACAGGTAGATCTAGTGAACGATCGGAAACCTCTCACCTCCCGGACGTATTGCGCGTCCAGGTCGACCCTCACGTTTCAACCTGCTACAGGAGAGCCCTCATGGATATCGCCGAACTGAAGTCGAAAACAATCACAGAACTGCTGGACGTTGCACATTCCCTCCAGATCGAAGGAACGAGCAGCATGCGCAAGCAGGAGTTGATCTTCAAAATCCTCGAAGCGCAGACCCAGCAGAACGGCCTGATTTTCGCGGAGGGGGTGTTGCAGGTACTTCCCGAGGGATACGGGTTTCTACGTTCGCCCGATTACAACTACCTCCCGGGCCCCGACGATATCTACGTTTCTCCGTCGCAAATCAAGAAATTCGACCTGCGCACCGGCGACACCATCTCCGGACAGATCCGGCCTCCCAAGGATTCGGAACGTTACTTCGCGCTGCTGCGGGTCGAGGCTGTAAACCACGAACCGCCGGACGTGGCGAAGTCGAAGCCGTTTTTCGACAACCTCACTCCGCTCTATCCGGAGGAGGCATTCAACCTCGAGCACGATCCCGAATGCATGTCCACAAGACTCATCAACCTGCTGACCCCCATCGGCAAAGGGCAGCGCGGGTTGATCGTCGCCCAGCCGCGCACGGGCAAGACCATCCTGCTCCAGAGGATCGCCAACGCGATCACGCAAAACCACAAAGAGGTCTACCTGATCGTCCTGCTCATCGACGAGCGCCCCGAGGAGGTCACCGACATGGAGCGCTCGGTCAAGGGTGAGGTCATCAGCTCCACCTTCGACGAGCCCGCCGAACGTCACGTGCAGGTGTCCGACATGGTGATCGAGAAGGCGAAGCGGCTGGTCGAGCACGGCAAGGACGTGGTGATCCTTCTCGACAGCATCACACGTCTCGCGCGCGCCCACAACTCGGTCGTGCCCCACAGCGGGAAGATCCTCTCCGGAGGCGTGGATTCCAACGCGCTCCAGCGCCCGAAGCGCTTCTTCGGAGCGGCGCGTAACGTCGAGGGCAACGGCAGCCTCACCATCATCGCCACCGCGCTCATCGACACCGGGAGCCGGATGGACGAGGTGATCTTCGAGGAGTTCAAGGGCACCGGCAACATGGAGCTCGTCCTCGACCGGCGCCTGACCGACAAGCGGGTGTTTCCGTCCGTGGACATCTTCAAGTCGGGGACACGCAAGGAGGAGCTGCTGATTCCGAAGAAGGACCTCGATAAGATCTGGATACTGCGCAAGTTCCTCAACGAGAAACCCTTGCTCGAGGCGATGGAGTTCCTGCTGGACAAGATGACGAAGACCAAGACCAACGCCCAGTTCTTGAAGTCCATGAACACATAGCGGCCTCCTGGAGCGTCGTTTTACCCCCGGCGGGCACAATCAGCGCCATCCCCCCTCCCGCAAATGAGGGTTGCGCAGAGCGCGGTTTGTGAATATAATCTACAATTCGGTTGCCAATCATCGTTCGCCAGGAGAAAAAGTATGAAGAAAGGTATTCATCCCGATTATCATCCGGTGGTGTTCGTGGACCCGAGTGTGGGAGCGGAATTCATCACGCGTTCGACCATTAAGACCAACGAAGTCCGCAAGATAAACGGCGTCGACCATTTCGTGGTCAGAATGGAGATCTCTTCCGCCTCGCATCCGTTCTTTACCGGCAAGCGCAAGTTTGTCGACACCGCAGGCCGGGTGGAGCGGTTCCGCGAGAAGTACAAATACAAAGACGCTGAATAAGCGAAGTATGACCGGTAAACGAGTTAGCGTCGGCGGACAGGCGGTCATCGAAGGCGTGATGATGCGCTCGCCGACTTTTTATGCCACCGCCGTGCGCACCCCCCAGGGTCGGATCGTGATCCAGAAGAACCGGTTCGTAGGAGTGACGCGGCGCGTCAAATTGCTGAATGTTCCCATCGTCCGCGGCGCGATCAACCTGGTCGAGATGCTGTGGATAGGCATCCAGTCGCTCTCGTACTCCGCATCACAGGCCATGGACGAAGAACGGCCGGAGCGCTCGCGGAGAGGGAAGATCGGGTCCTCGCTGTCGATCGCGGGGTCGGTGATCTTCGCGCTCGGGATCGGGTTCGTCCTGTTTTTCTTCATTCCGCTCTGGCTCACCGAGCTGCTTCCCGTCGAAAACGGCATCGTGTTCAATCTGATCGACGGCGTTTTTCGCCTGGCGATTTTCCTCGCGTACATCGCCCTGATCGCGAGGTGGAAGGAAATGCAGCGGATCTTTCAGTACCATGGCGCGGAGCACAAAACAATCTTCGCTTTCGAAGAAGGCAAGGATCTCACCACCGACAACGCCCGTCTCTACTCCACGCTCCATCCGAGGTGCGGCACCAGCTTCCTGTTGGTGGTCATGCTCGTCAGTATCGTGGTATTCGCGTTCCTCGGCCGGCCGGAGTCGTGGGGGGATCGGTTCACCCGATTCGCGATGATCCCGCTCATCGGCGGAATCGCGTTCGAGTTCATCAAATTGTCGGGTAGGGAGCGTTTCGCCAGATACTTGCGCTTCGCGATCTGGCCGGGCCTCGCGCTGCAGAGAATCACGACCAAGGAACCGACGGACGACATGCTGGAGGTGGCGATCGCCGCGCTCGACGCATGTATGGACTACCAAGCGGTCAAGCTCGAGCTTCCCGCGAGCTGAACCGACTCGCGCCGCGATCGACGCGGCGGAGGAGCCTTCCGGTGAAGAGTCAGTTAGAAATCATAATAAACCGGTTCGACGAGTTGACGAACCAGCTGGCGGACGAAAAAGTGCTCAGGGATCCGTCGCGTCTCCAGAAGCTGGCGCGCGAGCGCAAGGAGCTCGAGCCGTTGGTGGAAGTCATCAGGCAGCTGCAGAAAGTGGAGCGCGCCATATCCGACGACGAGGCCATGATATCGGCCGAAGAGGACGCGGAGATCGTCGGCATGGCCAAGGCGGAACTGCAGGACCTCGGCCGCGAGAAAGAGCGCCTGGAGCAGGAACTGCGCAAGCTCATGATCCCGAGGGATCCGAACGATTCCAAGAACACGATCGTGGAGATCCGGGCCGGGACCGGCGGGGAGGAATCGGCGCTGTTCGCCGCCGATCTGCTGCGGATGTACTCCCGCTACATCGAGAACAAGCGATGGAAGATGGAGCTCATGAGCAGCCATGAGACGGGGATCGGCGGATTCAAGGAAGTCATTTTTCTGGTGAGCGGCGAGAGCGCATACGGGCTGCTCAAATACGAGAGCGGCGTGCACAGGGTGCAGCGGGTGCCGGCCACGGAAGCCAGCGGTCGTATCCATACCTCGGCGGTGACGGTGGCGGTGTTGCCGGAGGCGGAAGAGGTGGAAGTGGAGATCGCCCCGGAGGATGTGAGGGTAGACGTGTTCCGGTCCAGCGGGCCGGGAGGACAGAGCGTCAACACCACCGACAGTGCGGTGCGCGTCACGCACATTCCGACCGGCCTGGTGGTCACGTGCCAGGACGAGAAGTCCCAGCACAAGAATCGCGCCCAGGCGATGAAGGTCCTGCGGGCGCGTCTCCTCGACCGGGCGAGGCGGGAGCAGGAGGAACGGATTTCCCGCGAGCGGAAGAGCCAGGTCGGGACCGGGGACCGGAGCGCCAAGATTCGCACCTACAACTTCCCGCAGCAGAGGGTCACCGACCACCGTATCGGTCTCACCATCCACCGTCTGGATCAGATCCTCGACGGCGATCTGGACGAGCTCGTCGAAGCTCTGCACGAGGCCGATGTGACGTCGAAACTCGAGTGACAAGAGCCGTGAATACCGGAATGCAATCGATCCGTTCCCTGCTTCGGCTCGGCGAAGCTTTCCTCGTGGAGCACGGAGTCCCCAACAGCCGCCGGAATGCGGAGTGGATCCTGTCCCACACGCTCGGGTGCGGGGCGCTGGATCTCTATGTGCACTCGCGCGGGACTCCTCCGCGCGGCGCCGCCGAGGCGTTCTGGGAGAGAATCAGGCGGCGCGCAAGGCGGGAACCCCTCCAGTACATCCTCGGCGAAACGGAATTCATGTCGCTGCCGTTCGCAATCGAAAAGGGAGTCTTCGTCCCCCGGCCCGACACGGAAGTCCTGGTGGAGTGGAGCGAGCGAAAACTCCGCGAAGAGCCTCTCGACGAACCGCTCTGCGTCCTCGACGTGTGTTGCGGGAGTGGAATCATCGCGGTCTCGCTCGCGCATCGGATACCGAACTTGACGGCCGTCGCCGTGGACTTGAGCGCGAGCGCGGTGGGGTTGACGCGCGCGAACGCCGCCAGGAACGGTGTTCAAGGTCGAGTCGTGGCGCTGGAGGCGGCCGCGCTCGATTACCTCGATCCGGACCGGCGGTTCCCGGCGTGGTTGCGCCCGAACAGATTCGCCGCTGTCGTATGCAACCCCCCGTACGTCGAGACGAAAGCCCTCGAGGACCTCGCGCCGGAGATCCGTGACCACGAGCCGGTACTGGCGCTCGACGGCGGACCGGACGGGCTGGACTTCTACCGTTCGGTGACGCCGGCGATTCCCCGCTGGCTGAAGCCGGGAGGAATAGTGGCATTCGAGATCGCCGACACGCACGCCCAGGCCGTGGGTTCGCTCCTGTCGGCGGCGGGATTTCTCGACATTGAGACGACGCCCGACTACACGGGTCGCGACCGCGTGATCTCGGGCATCTCCCCGCGCCGGCCGACATCCGTTCCCCGCTCGCCGGAGCGATAATGGCCCTCGCCCGTCCGCCCGGAATCCCGTAAGATGCAGTCAACACAGTGGTGACGGCATGGACAAATTCCTGATCAAAGGTCCGACTCGCCTGGGCGGCTCGGTCGCCATCAGCGGCGCGAAGAACGCGGTGCTTCCCATCATGGCCGCCTCGTTGCTCGCTCGGGGAAAGAGCGTGATCGAGAACGTGCCCAGTCTTCGCGACGTCGCCACCATGCGACGGATGCTGGAAGTGCTGGGCGCGGAGGCGACGCTCGACGGTGACGTGCTCACCATCGACACCTCGCATGCAGATGGTGTGGAGGCGCCGTACGACCTCGTGCGCACGATGCGAGCGTCGATATACGTGCTGGCACCGCTGCTCGCGTACCAAGGCAAAGCCCGCGTCAGCCTCCCCGGAGGTTGCGCATGGGGGCCTCGGCCCATAGACCTGCACCTGATGGCGATGGAAAAGCTCGGCGCGCGAATCGAGCTCGATCACGGCTATGTCAACGCCAGCTGCAAACGTCTCCGGGGAGCCGAGATCGTTTTCAAGATCCCGAGCGTGGGAGCGACGGCCCAGACCCTCATGGCCGCCGCTCTGGCCGAAGGCACCACCGTGATCAAGAACGCGGCCATCGAGCCGGAGGTCACCGACCTGGGGCACGCGCTGGTCGAGAGCGGGGTCGGGATCGAGGGGCTGGAAACGATGACTCTGGTCGTCAACGGCGTCGAGCGGCTCGAACCGATCCGCCATCGCGTCATCCCCGACCGCATCGAGTCGGGCACTTTCGCCGCGGCGGCGGCGATGAGTCAGGGCGACGTGACTCTCACGGGGTGCGAGCCGAAACACGTGGAAGCCGTGATTTCCGTGCTTCGCGGCTGCGGCGCGCAGGTCGACGGCGGCGACGGCGAACTCCGCATACGCGGCCCCAAGAAGCTCGAACCGG
>JBGSIK010000003.1:0-3065 GCA_041742575.1 Candidatus Krumholzibacteriia bacterium | reverse complement strand
ATCGCCTCGCTGGTGGTGAATCCGCGGGAACTTGTACGATACCGGATCGCCACCGCCCCGATCCGCGGGCGGTTTGAACCCACGCCCGCGCCCTCTCTCGAGGGCAGCCCTGTCGAGTATCTGATCGTCACCTCCGAAAGTCTCGTCGACGCGTATCAACGACTGGCGGACTGGAAGACGTCGAAGGGCGTCCCCACGGTCGTGCGATCGGTCGAGTGGATCGAGGCCAATCACAGACGGGGCGTGGATACACAGGAGACGCTGCGTCTGTTCATACGCGACGCTTATGAAAAATGGGGCGTGAAATGGGTATTGCTCGGCGGGGACACTCCCGAGATACCGGCCCGCTTCGCATACAGCACCTACTACTACGGCGGCAAATACGTTGTGACCGACCTCTACTTCGCCGGTCTGGACGGTTCCTGGAACGAGGACCATGACGAGCGTTGGGGTGAAATAATCGCTGAGGGAGCTCCCGATTATCCCGACTTGTACGCCGAGATAGGCATGGGCCGGCTTCCCACCTCCACTCCGCTCGAGGTGGCCATCATCACCGACAAGATCATAGAGTACGAGAAGGGCACGGATCGCACGTACACGAACAAGGCGCTCTTTCTTGCCGAAGTCCTGTACCCCTACCCCTGGTCACCGGGACAGGAGATCCAGAAGGACGGGGCATGGAACTCGGAATTCGTGATCGCCAGCAATCCCGCCATCGACTCGATGGTCGTCGTACGTTCGTACGAAGCGTATGATCTCTACCCGGGAGCGATTCCGGAGTCGCGCCAGCGGGCATTAGATTCCCTCGAAGCCGGGTACAATATGGTGTTCCACATCGGGCACGGGTTCCGCTTCAACCTTCATGTCGCCGATGACAACATCACGATAACCGACGCGGATGCTCTCACAAACGCGCACCGTTGGTTCAACCTCTACATGTTGAACTGTTCGGCCGCCGCTTTCGACTATGAATGCCTCGCCGAGCGTTTTCTTGTCAATCCGTCCGGAGGCGCCGTCTCCGTTGTCGGCGCCGACGACGGCGCCTTCCCGGATGCCGCGACGTACTACCTGAACGAGTACGTTCGCGCGATCTTCGGACTCAATCGCGTGCACATCGCCGACGCCTTCAACACCTCCCGGCTACCCCGGACCCCCGTGGCTCTGGCTTCCGACGGACCGGACTTGTGGACTCACTACGTTTACACGATTCTCTCCGACCCGGAGCTGCCGCTCTGGTCTGGAACCGTGGACACGCTCGCCGTCACGCACATCGACACCGTCGGCGTCGGTATTCACGCCATCGAGGTGGGCGTTTCCGCGTCCGGATCGCCTGCGGAGTCGGTGCTGGTGTGTTTGTGGAAAGAGACCGACGACTACCAGTACGCCTTCACGGATCCCGCGGGATTGGTCTCGTTCGACTTTGCGTGCGAGACGCCGGGTTCTCTGAGTGTGTTCGCGAGCAAACGGAATCACGCGCCGTATATAGGCGAAATCGCGGTGACGCCCGAGGCCGGCCCGTACGTGAATCTGGCGAGCACCGTCGTTGTTGACGACCCGAACGGTGCCACGTCCGGCAACGGGGACGGGGTGGTCGATGCCGGCGAGGTGATCGAACTCTACCCGATCCTCCGCAATACGGGCGGCACCGCCTCAGGCACTGTCCAGGTCACGCTCACGAGCGCGGACCCGTCGGTGTCGATACTGGACGCCCTCGCAGGCGTTGACAGCATCGCCGCGGACTCGAGCCGGACAGCGTCCGATCCGTGGCGGATGTCATTCTCGTCCTCGATAGCCGATGAACACGCCGTGCACTTCTCGATCGCGATCGAGGAAACAAGCGCCGGCGGCAGCCTGTGGTTCGACGCGTTCGCAAGAACGGTGCACGCGCCGAATCTGGAGTTCGTCACGCTCCGGCCCGACGACTCCCCGCCGGTCGGGGACGGGGACGGAACCATCACCAGCGGCGAGGAGTTCCTGCTCTTCGTTGGCGTCAAGAATTACGGCACCGGCGCGGCGCACGGGCTGAACGCGAGTATCAGGGATCTCGACGGCGGGCTCATCCTGGTCGACAGCCTGGATGTCTATGCCGACGTCCTGCCGCTGGTCGAACTGGAAAACACCGATGGATTCCGACTCAGCGAGATTTCGACGGCCATCGAGAACGCGCTCGAAGTCACGGTCACCGACGCATTCGGACGGTCGTTGGTGGACACCGTCGAGTTCCGTGCCCCGCTGCCGCCGACCGCAATCGACTTCGACGCCAGCCTCGGTGCCGATAGGATCCAGCTCGTTTGGGTCGCGAGCTCCAGCCCGGACGCAAACCGCTACCGCGTGTTGCGCTCTCGTTTTTCCGGTGGTCCGTACACGATCGCGAATACCGATCTCTTGCAGCACACTGTTTACATCGACACCGGTCTCGATCCCAGCACTCGCTACTATTATGTCCTGCAGACCATCGACGAGTCCGGCAACTTGAGCGCTTTCTCTTCCCAGGCGTCCGTGTCGACCAATCCCCCGCAGCTCTCGGGATGGCCGAACGTCATGCCGGACGTGTCCGCCAACTCGCCTGTCGCCGGCGATCTCGACGGCGACGACGACATCGAGATCATCGCCGTGGACCAGAAAGCCGTGATGTACGCCTGGCACGCCGATGGGAGCGAGGTCATAGACGGCGACGCCAATCCCGCGACTTCCGGCGTATTCCGCCGTTTCCCGACCCGACCGTGGGTCCACTACCAGTCTCCGGCCGTGTGCGACATCGACATGGACGGCTCGGACGAGATCATCATCGGCACTCAGGACTCCACCGTCTATGCGGTCGAGGGCAACGGGGAGAACATGCCCGGTTGGCCGGTTCGACTGATCGATTTCGCCGGGGGCGGAATCGCAGTCGGAGATCTCGATGGAAATGGCGACCTCGAGATCGTAATCCCCGTCAAAAACGCCGGTCGTCTGCTGGCCCTCAATCATGACGGATCACAGATGTGGCTTCGGGGGTACTTCGCGCAGAACCTCTTTTTCAACCCGTCGCCGGCGCTTGCGGACTTCAACGGCGACGGCGACCT
>JBGSIK010000002.1:0-3582 GCA_041742575.1 Candidatus Krumholzibacteriia bacterium | reverse complement strand
CGGCCCCATCGGGTCGAGCGGGCCGTTTGTCGGCGAGCAATAATTATTCGGTCCATCTGCGAGCCGACAACCGAGGCGACCGTCGGGCTCGGAGATGCGATGGGCACGGTCGGTCGCAGGGAGCCGTGCCCGAGCGCCCCGATGGAGCTGCCCGACCCCGGTCCGGTTCGTGAACGAAAGGAAGACGTAGAAAGCAATGTCACCCGAACTCATCATATTGTTAGGGACCGCTGCAACCATCGGGTTTGTGCACACGCTCATGGGGCCCGACCATTACCTCCCGTTCGTGGCGCTCGCGAAGGCGCGCAGGTGGAGTGTGGCCAAGACCGTGTGGATCACCCTCGGGTGCGGAGTCGGCCACGTCCTGGGATCGGTCGTGCTCGGATTCGTGGGCATAGCGGCCGGGATCACGCTCTCGCGTTTGGACCTCGTAGAGAGCACGCGCGGTGAGATCGCGGCCTGGTTGCTGATCGCGTTCGGGCTCGTCTACGGCGCGTGGGGAGTGGTGCGCGCGGTTCGAAACAGACCGCACGCGCACGTCCACATCCACGAAGACGGCGCGCCTCACACCCATATGCACGCGCACACGACCGAGCACGCGCACGTCCACGACCAATCCCGGAAGCGCCTGGCCGCCTGGACTTTGTTCATCGTGTTCGTCCTGGGCCCGTGCGAGCCGCTCATCCCGCTGCTGCTGTTTCCGGCCGCCGCGCAGAGCCCGGGAGCGGTTTGGCTGGTGGCGGCCGTGTTCGGCGTGGTGACGATCACGACCATGACCGGCGTCGTCGTGCTCTCGCTCTACGGATTGAAGCTCGTGTCGCTCAAGAGCGCCGGACGATACGCGCACGCCGTGGCCGGAGCCGTGATCCTGCTCTGCGGCGTGGCCATCCAGCTGGGGCTGTAGACACCCTTCGGAGCGTCAGGGACCAACGCTATCGATGCCTAGGTGGACCCGCATTCGCGGTGTTGTGGTGGAAGGACACCGCGTGGCCTCGGGGCTCGCGGCGGATAGCCCGTACCCAAGGGGAACAATCGAGATGCAGACCCCGTTCTTTCTCGAGCGGGGCCTCGATCTCCGCGCTTTCCATCCGGCCACGATCGGCGTGTCGTGCCGGCCTATGAGCTTCACCTTCGAGCATCCCCAATACACGTTCCGGGACGTCAAGTGGTCTCCCGCCCACCACTCGGAGGATTTCTCCTTCTCCCCCTGCCGCATCACCGTCGGGCGTGTGACCCACGGCGGGTGGATCTACTACCCGCACCCGGAAACGAAGATCGGCCACCACCACGACGCTTCCACGCTCGAGATCATCGCCCCGTACGTGGAGGGCCTGGGCTACGGTACCGAAGTCGAGCTGGAGGTCGACACAAGCGAGATTAGGATCTCGGGGACGGAGTGACGGCGCAACAAAGCACTTGTTCTCTCGTGGCCTCCCGGGTAGAATCCGGAGTGTGAGGTGGCGACACACCCAGCCCCGCAACAAAGCCAGGCGACAAACAAACTACAATAGTCTGGAAAGACAAGCGTGTGGTCCGCGTGCGCGCGGATAGGAATGCCCGCAGCGGCTCTCGCTCGTCAGAGGGAACCCGCATGAAATTCACGTTTCTTCCCAAAGGATTCAACTTCTACAACCTGTTCGACGAGCAGGCCAACGTTGCTATTGAAGCAGTAATCCTTTTTAACGAGATCGTACGGGGCGGGACGGTGGATGCAGCATCTCTCGCCCAGATGGACGCCCTCGAGCACAGGGGAGACCAAGTAACGCACGACATCATCGAGCGCCTGAACAAAACGTTCATTACTCCCTTCGACCGCGAAGACATCTACAGGCTTGCAACCGAACTGGACGACGTAGTCGACATGATGAACACCATTGTAGGCCGGCTCCGAGTCTACAAACTCACCGGCGTGAACAAGAACCTGGTCGAATTCGCGACTGTGATCGAGCAATCGGTCCGCCAGGTGGTGCTGGCGGTGAAAGGCCTGCGCAAAGCCAACAATTTTAAAGCGATCATGGAGTCGTGCGTCGAAGTCAATCGTCTCGAAAACGTGGGTGACACGATGCGGGATGAGTCGCTCGCGGATCTCTTCGAGACGGAAAATAACGCGATCGCCGTTATCAAATGGAAGGAGATCTACCAGGATGCGGAAACCGTGCTCGATGTCTGTGAAGACGTCGCCAACGTGGTGGAATCGATCCTCCTCAAGCAAGCCTAGCCCATGACCAGCACCATTCTGATTCTGATCGGCATCGCGCTGACCTTCGATTTCCTCAACGGCTTCCACGATTCGGCGAATTCCATCGCGACCGTGGTTTCAACGCGGGTGCTCTCGCCCCGCCTCGCCGTAGTGTGGGCCGCGTTCTTCAACTTCATCGCGTTTCTCGTCTTCGGTCTCCACGTCGCGAACACAATCGGGCAGGGGATCATCGACATTTCGATCGTCGATCAGAGACTCATCTTCGGGGCGCTCACCGGGGCCTGCTGCTGGAACATCATCACCTGGTATTTCGGATTGCCGACGAGCTCGTCCCATGCCCTCATCGGCGGGATGGTCGGTGCCGCGCTGGTGAAAGTGGGGCCGGAAGCACTCGTGTGGCGCGGGATTCTCAAAACAGTCGCGTTCATCTTCATTTCGCCGACGGCGGGACTCGTTTTGGGGTTCGGGGTGGGTGTCATCGTGTACTGGATTTCCCGGAATAGCACGCCGTCCGGTGTCGACCATGTGTTCAGGAAAGGACAGCTCGTGTCCGCCGCGCTCTACAGTCTCGGCCACGGAGGCAACGACGCGCAGAAAACGATGGGTATCATCGCGAGCCTCCTGTTCAGCGCGGGGCTTCTCGGAGGCGAGTTCCACGTTCCTTTGTGGGTCGTGCTGTCGTGCCATGGGGCCATAGCTCTCGGCACGGTGTTCGGCGGGTGGCGCATCGTGAAAACCATGGGACAGAAAGTCACGAAGTTGAAACCGGTCGACGGGTTCTGCGCGGAGACGAGCGCCGCCGTCATGCTGTTTTTCTCGACGCTTGCCGGTATCCCGGTGAGCACGACCCACACGATCACCGGCGCCATCATGGGCGTGGGTTCATTGCGAAGGTTGAGTGCGGTCAGGTGGGGAGTCGCCGGACGTATTGTGTGGGCGTGGATTCTCACGGTCCCCTGCTCGGCCGCGATCGCCGCTCTCGCGTACAGTCTCGCCCGATAGAAAAGGACGGCCGACCGGCGCGCCCAAGGGTCTCATTGCGCGTTGGGGGTTCATCGGTTACCTTTGAACGGATGAAGACCAGAAAACGAGCGACCGAAAAAGCCCTGATCGATTCCTTCTCCCGCATCATCGATACGGCCGGCCTACGTCCCCGTAGCCTGGTCGTGGGTGTCGGCGATGACGCCGCCGTCTTTCGCGGCACCGACCGGAACGACTTCGTGGTCACGCAGGACATCCAGGTCGAGGGACGCCACTTCCGTCGCGAGTGGCTCACCGGAAGCGACCTGGGCTGGCGACTGGCCGCGGTCAATCTGAGCGACGTGGCCGCGATGGGCGCCCGGCCGCTTTACGCGCTCTTCTCGCTCGTGCTTCCGCGCGAG
>JBGSIK010000001.1:0-7146 GCA_041742575.1 Candidatus Krumholzibacteriia bacterium | reverse complement strand
CGCGGATCTGCTCGACTATCTGGACACGCTGCCCGGAAACACGGTTGTTCTGTCGGACCCGAAGACCGGTTACCTGGTGAGCGCGGTGACGGACAATCGCGTCGTGGCCGTGTTCGGTCAACACGGGAATCCCATGGACGTGTTCGCGCTGGATCGTCTCGTTGCCGTGCGCAACGTGCTCTCACCGTTCATGGCCGGCGAGGAAGCTATCGGCGCTTGCGACCGATACGACGTCGACGTCGTGGTGTGCAACGGCCGCATGGGGCGCGAGCAGGAGGATTTTCTCTGCGATTGGGACGCGGCTTTTTACCACGCGGCGCGCCGGAAGTTCTCGGCCTTGCCGTCCAGTTTCAGGCCCGTGTTCGAGAGCCGCGACATCACGGTATACGCGTATTCGAAGACGGACCGTGTGACGGAGGAATGGTTCCCGGAAAGCACCCCGGTTTCGTTTGACGGTACCGGATTGGAGCGGTGCCACGTCGCGACCGCCGGCCAGGGTTTCGAGATCGCATCGGTCGGCGTTTCGCCGGATGTGGTGGTTTCCGGCGAGACGCTGGAATTCGGAATCGGCTACGAGATGTACGACGCGCACGCGTACGATCTGCCGGCGCTGGTGCACATCCGGTTGGACCACGAGACAATCGGCGAGGGAGAATACCCCGGGGAGAAGTATGTGCGCAGGTACATCGAACGTCGTTCCGGTCGAATCCGGAGGTTTCGTGTGGATCACAGGCCATTTGGCGGCCTGTTTGCGGTCGACTGTTGGCCGGTCGCGGTGCCGTTCTATGAGCGGTTTCGCGCGAAGCTGCCGCCGGGCATGGCAGTCGGAATCTACTCGGTCGAGTTTCGCGTGGTCCAGGAAACGTTGCTGCCGAACTTCACGGTGCGCGATTTGCTGTACAACCGGGACCACTACTCGGGTCAAGCTTGCGCGACGCTGCGGGTGGCGACGCAGGTGGAGCGCTGAACGATGGTCAACGTGTGCTATGTCGTCGACGCGCCCTTTCTTGGAGGCGCGGAGCGTTACGTGGCCCGGCTCGCCGCCGGCCTGGACCGCAACCGCTTCCGGCCCTCCGTGGTGATGCGTGCGCCGCAGTCACCGGCGTCGGGGATGGAAGAGTGGAAATTGCAACTCGAGGAACTGGAAATTCCGGTCCGCGCTCTCCCGATGAATCTTCCGTTCTCGCCGCATCACGCCATTCCAATTCTGCGGGCCATCGCCGACTGCGCCCCGCATGTGGTGCACGTGAACCTGCCCGGCCCGCACGACGGTCAGATGGGGCTGCTGGTGCCGCTGTCGCGGATGGCGGGGGCGACCGGTGTCGTGGTCACGGAGCATCTCCCCATGGTCGATACGCCGTGGAAGCGGGGCGTCCTCAAGCGAATATCGTACCGATGGGTCGACCGGGTGGTCACGGTCTCGAAGGCGAACGTCGCTTTCCTGATAAAAAAGCAGTCTGTGCGCGCGGACAGGATATTGGTGGTCTACAACGGCCTGGACGTCGCCTACGGAGCACGCGCCAGCCGCCTTGCGCACTCCGAAGAAGACCGGAATGCATTGCGTGCCAGCGTCGGCCTTCCCCGGGAGGCCGTGGTCGTCGTCTTCGTGGGAAATCTCCTCCGGCACAAGGGGCTTCATCGTGTGATCGGGGCGCTCTCCCAGCTGGAGGAACTCCCCTGGCACTTGCTGGTGGTGGGGGAAGGGCCCGAGCGCGGGCCGTGCGAGAAGTTGCTGGTGGCCGGCGGGCTTTCGAGCCGCGCCACATTCGTGGGGCGAACACCGGAGAAGTTCGTGGAGAGGTTGCTGGGCAGCGGTGATCTCCTGGCGCTGCCCTCGGACGTGGAAGGGATGCCCCTCGTGATCATTGAAGCGATGGCGTGCGGGTTGCCGGTGGTAGCGACTGCGGTCTATGGCATCCCGGAGGCGGTTGTGAACGGGGAAACGGGCCGGTTAACCAGACCGGGCGACGGGGAGGGGCTGCGGGACGCACTCGCGGACCTCATCGGGGACGCGGAAGAGCGGGAGTGGTTGGGACGCAACGGGCGGAAACGCTTTGAGGAGCTTTTTACCCTCGAGCGGCAGCTGCGTTCGATGGAGTCGCTTTATCATGAGGTGGCCCGGTCATGAGCGAAGAACGTCGGGATATCGGGCCGCGCCGGCGCAGGATTCTTCTCGTCAAACCGATCTTGCCCTACCCGCCCGACCAGGGGACGAAGGTGGTTTCGTTCGACCTCGTCCGGACGCTGCAGCGCGACTACGACGTGACGGTGCTGGCGCGGATATTGGAAAGCGGCGAATCCGCGCCCGCGCGCGAGCTGGAACGCTTCTGCTCGCGTGTGGTAACGGTTCTCCCCCGAAACCGTACGTCGCTCTCGCGGAGGGTCGCATACAAACTGGCCTACCTGGCGCGATCGGCCATCGGTCGCCGTTCGCTCAAAAGCCTGTACGACTGCCCGGGGGCCCTCGCTCGCGCGGCCCGCGAGCTGGCGCGCGAGGACTTCGATCTGATCGTCATGGAGTACTGGCAGCTCTATCCGCTCTTCCGATTGTTCCCGGCGGATCGGGTGGTGTTGCTCACGCACGACATAGACCTGCTCGTCAACCGGCAGAGCGTCCTGTTGGAGCGAAACCTTTTCCGTAAGATCGCAATGGTGCGCAGGTGGTTGATCGAGCAACGTGAGGAGATCGCGGCGTACCGTGGAGTACAACGGGTGCTCGCCCTCACCGAGCGGGACGCGCAGGCGGTGAGAAACATCCGCAAGCGCGACGACGGCGTGGACGTTCTGCCGTTCGGTGTCGACCCGGAGGCGTACCCGGAAGTGTGGGCCCGCGACCGGCGCGAGGTGCTGTTCATGGGTGCCCTGCGCGCGGTGTTCAACGTGGATGCGCTGCGTTTCTTCGCCCGCGAGGTTTATCCGCATCTGGCCGACGAGCCGGACATGCACTACACCGTGGTTGGGGGATCGCTCCCGCGGGGCACCGAAAATCTGGCCCGGGACCCACGGGTGGAAGTCGTGGGCAGGGTTGCGGATGTTCGACCGTATCTGGCGCGCGCGCGGTGCCTGGTGGTTCCGTTGCGCTTCGGGGGGGGATTGCGGATACGGATCCTGGAAGCGATGATGGCGGGGCTCCCAGTGGTGTGCAGCAGCGTGGCCATTGCAGGGATGGATTTTCAGCCGGGAACCGAATTCCTGCTCGCGGACACGGGGGCGCAAACCGCCCAGGAGATCAGAAGGCTGTTGCGGGACGAAAAGCTCGCGGCCTCCATTTCCAGAAATGCCCGTCGTGCGGCCCTGGAGCGTTATGGTACGGGGAAGCAGGCCGAGCGAACACGGACGTTATTCAGAGATATCTTACATATTTCTTGATCCCGCGCGATCCCGCACAGCATGACCCCGGGACCGGCTTGGCGGCGAACGCGCGTCCGGCAGGGGGCCAACCGGCGCTACCTCCCCGGCCGCAAGAATTTACTGGAAAAGTGATTCTTCTTTGTGCTACAATGATTTCCTCGCGTCAGGGGGGAGGGAATACTCGAACAGCTTAGGGCTTCAGCTCATGGGGCATAACCAGAGAGTACCCTTCGTGGACCTGGGTGCGCAACTTCGGTCCGTGCGAGGGGAGATTGACGCCGCCATATCCCGGTCCCTCGAGGTGGGCGATTTCGTGCTGGGCAGGCCGCTCGAGCAGTTCGAGGCGGACTTCGCTCAGTACTGCGGCTGCCGGTATGCGGTGGGGGTGAGTTCGGGAACGGCGGCGCTGCACCTGGCGCTGGTGGCGCTCGGCGTCGGACCGGGCGACGAAGTGATCACGGTTCCGAACACCTTCGTCGCCACTGTTGAAGCGGTGATGTATACCGGTGCAACTCCGGTGCTTGCCGACGTCGACGAGAAATCGTTCTGTATTGACCCCGACGCGGCTGAACGAGCCGTCACGCCGCGAACAAAAGCGATAATTCCCGTCCACATGTACGGCCAGCCCTGCGACATGGAAGCGATCGCGTCCGTGGCTGACCGGCACGGGCTGGTCGTGGTGGAGGATGCGTGCCAGGCTCATGGGGCGACGCTTGGGGGGAAGAAGGCGGGGTCTTTCGGACAGGCCGCGGCGTTCTCGTTCTATCCCACGAAGAATCTGGGCGCGATCGGCGACGGCGGCGCGGTCACGACGAACGACGTGGAGGTCGCGAAGAAGCTGCGGGCGCTCCGTCATCACGGGCAGTACGAGCCCAACGTTTTTTCGGAGGTCGGCTACAACTATCGACTCGATACCGTGCAGGCGGCAGTCCTGAGCGTAAAACTCGCTCGTCTGGATGCGTGGAACCAGCGCCGCCGGCAGATTGCCAAGCGTTACCGAAGCAAGTTGGCGAGTAGCGAATTCAAGTTTCAGGAGCCCGTGGCCGGGTCGGAATCGGCGTACCACATATTCGTGGTGCGCCATCCGAGACGGCGGGCGGTTCACGATATGCTGGACAGTGCGGGGGTGGCGTGGGGCAAGCACATCGTGCCGCCGATCCACGAGCAACCGGGATACGGACAACTCGCCGGAAATAGCAAGGGGTTTCCGGTGAGCGAAGCATTGTCCGGTGAGCTGGTATCGTTGCCTGTTTATCCGGAACTCACGGATGACCAGGTAGACTATGTGGTGGATGTCCTGAGTCGGGTTGAAGTTTCGGTATGAGCGCAACCCCAAACGCCCAAGGATGTGCAACTGTGAAAAAGGACTTCGCCGAAATGAGGATCGTCGATGAGAAGGTGATCCGCCTCCCCTTTGAGGCATCGATAGGGAGCCGGATCGACGACGTGCCTGTGGCATCGCTGTGGAGTCTGCGGTGTAAGCGGGCCATCGACCTCGCCTTTGCAATGTTCGTATTGGTTTTCGGCTTGCCGTTCTATGCCTTGATCGCTATTCTCATCAAACTGACGACCGAGGGACCGGTATTGTTCGTTCAGGACCGGGTCGGCAAAGATGAGGTTCCTTTTAAGCTGTACAAGTTCCGAACCATGGCGGTCGGTAACTCCGATGACGAGCACCGTCATTTCACGGAGAGCTTCATAAAAGGAAAAGTCTCCGCCCGCAACGAGGACGGTAACGGGCGCACGCTTTTCAAGCTGACCGTGGATCCGAGGGTGACGTCGATCGGCAAGTTCCTTCGCCGAACCAGCCTGGATGAGCTTCCTCAGTTCATCAACGTTTTCAAGGGCGAGATGTCTCTCGTGGGGCCGCGGCCTCCGCTCACTTATGAGCTCGAGCATTATCAGGAGTGGCACAAAGGCCGCCTGGCGGCAAAACCGGGGCTTACCGGTCTCTGGCAGGTGAGCGGGCGCAGCACCGTACCGTTCGAGGAGATGGTTCACCTGGATCTGCTCTACATCAGGAACTGGTCGCTGCTGCTGGACGTGAAGATCATCTTGCGCACGATCCCCGTCATGTTGTTCGGCCTCGGGGGCTACTAAGAATCGTCTTCTGGAGGTTTTAATCAATTGATTAGAGTTGGTGTAATCGGTTGCGGCTACTGGGGCCCCAACCTGATCCGGAATTTCGCGCAGCTGAAGGGTTCGCAAGTACCGATTTGTGCCGATCTCGATCGGAAGCGCCTTGATCACATGAAGACGCTCTATCCGCACATCGAGACCACGACCGACTACGGCGAGATCATCGGCAGTAAGGACTTGGACGCCGTCGTGGTTGCCACCCCGCCGCATACGCACCACCCGATCGCGATGGAGGCCCTGCGGGCCGGCAAGCACGTATTCGTAGAGAAGCCGCTGGCCATGAGCAGCGCCGAATCGGCGGAGATGGTCACGACGGCTCGCGAGCACAACCTGAAGCTGATGACCGGGCACACTTTTGTCTACACCGCCGCGGTGAACAAGATAAAAGAGATGATTGCGTCGGGTGAACTGGGGGACATCTACTACATAAGCAGCACGCGAGTGAACCTCGGCATATTCCAGGAGAACATAAACGTCATCTGGGATCTCGCCCCGCACGACGTCTCGATCTTCAACTATATCCTTGACAGTATGCCGTTGTCGGTGTCGGCCGTGGCGCACTCGTATATCCGGAGAAACGTCGAAGACGTGGCGTTCCTCACGCTCCGCTACCCGAATTCGCTGATGGCGCACATCCACGTGAGCTGGCTCAACCCGAACAAGATACGCCGGACGACGGTCGTGGGAAGCAAGAAAATGCTGCTCTACGACGACGTCAGCCAGCTGGAAAAAATCAGGGTGTACGACAAAGGCGTCACGGTCCAACCGCACTACGATACTTTCGGTGAGTTCCAACTTTCCTATCGCTTCGGTGATATTTTCATCCCCAAGCTGGACGACAGCGAGCCGCTTAAAGTTGCGTGCCAGCACTTCGTGGACTGCGTGGAGAAGGACCTCACGCTGAGGAGTTCGGGCGTGCAGGGGCACGAAGTGGTGAGAGTGCTGGAGACGGCGGTCGAATCGATCAGGGAAGAGGGCCGGTTGGTCGCGATCGATTCCATTCCCTCTGCGAGGTAACACTTCTGATCCTGTGGACAAAATCGCGGTATCGTTCGTCGCCTCGACTTTCGCGGTAGGCGGATCCGAGCACGTGATGTTGGAACTGCTCACGCGCCTTCCCGAAGAGCGGTTCCACAAGCGACTCTACTTGCTTCGTGAAGCCGGGCCGATCGGCGGCGAGCTTTTGCGCTCGGGTATCCCGGGCGCGGAGCGTCTGCAGCGGAACCGGTGGGACCCGACCGCAGCGGCGCGGCTGTTCGGGCACCTGCGGCGCAATCCACCGGACATCCTTTTCGTGTTGGACCACCACAACGCCATGTTCTGGGGGCGCCTCGCCGGGATTTGCGCCCATGTTCCGTCTCAGGTGCTCGCGTCCCACACCACGGGGAAGTTTGGAGGCAAGCGGAACTTCCGCGTCTCCGACCGCTGGCTCATGGAGTTCACCGACCGGGTGGTGGCGCTCTCTCGCGCGCACGCCCGGTACCTGGTGGAACGGGAAGCGATTCCGCCCGCCAAGATCGTTGTCATCGAGAACGGAGTGTCGGTCGAACAGTACAGCCATCCCGGCGAGGGGTCGCTGGCCGAGCTCCGTCAGGACCTCGATCTGGGCCCCGAAGACCGGGTCGTGATCATGGTGGCGGCTCTTCGCCCGGAGAA